>NZ_JBHUXV010000026.1:0-104322 GCF_042669125.1 Streptomyces sp. NPDC057253
CCTTTTGAGGTGCGGGGCCCGTTCCCATGTGCGGGGCCAGGGCTCTGAGTTAGCGTGCGAGCAGGGCACTTGTACGGGGGGACGTATGAAGAGGACGACGGCGACGGTCCGGATCGCGGCGGTCGCCGCGCTTGCGGGACTGACCGCCTGCACGTCCTCCGGCTCACCCGACGGGCCGGAGGCCGGGCACACCGCCTCACCTCCCGCCGCCCTCCCGGTCCTGCGTACCGCCGAGCGCGCCACCGAGCAGGCCGGCACGGCCCGGGTGCGGTCCACCACCGTGCTGGGCAGCCAGCTGTCCCTCACCGCCGATGGCCTCCTCGCCTGGCGGGACGGGCTCTCCGGCACCCTCACCCTCCGCTACACCGGCGGCACCGCGGCCCAGACGATGCGCGGCCTCGGCGTCACCTCCATGGAGGCCCGCTACCTCCCCGACGCCTACTACGCGCGCCTGGGCGACACCTTCGCCGCGAAGACGGGCGGCAGGCACTGGCTCAAGTACGCCTACGAGGACCTCAAGAGCCTCGGCGGCGGCGCCGACCTCGCCGACCAGATGCGCTCCACCACCCCCGACCAGTCGGTACGACTGCTGCTGGACTCCGCGGACGTGCGCGAGGTCGGTGAGGAGACCGTGGACGGCCGGACCACCCGGCACTACTCCGGCACCGTGACGCTCGGGCACGTCACCGACGCCGAGCTCCAGCGCCGCCTGAGGGACGCGGGTGTCACCGGCGAGAGCCTCGACATCTGGATCGACGAGAAGAACCTCCTGGTCAAGAAGGTCGAGAAGACCAGCACGGCCAGTGGAGAAGTCACCCAGACCGCGCACTACAGCGACTACGGCGTCGAGGTCGCCATACATCGCCCGCCGGCCGCGGACACCCAGGACTTCACGTCCCTCCTGTCACAGTCAGGCACCAACCCCCCTTAAGCCCCGGGGAATTCACCGGCCCCTCCCGCTCCTCTCGGATAGGCTCGCGGTCTTGCTGTGAATCGACCATGTGTTCCTTGGGGGGAATCAATGGGTACTTCCGTACGACGTTCCGCGCGCTGTAGGACCATCGGCGTCGGCCTCGCCGCCGTGGCCCTGGCCTCGGGTGCGGTGAGCTGCTCCAAGGGCGGCGACGAGTCGCCGGAGATGACTCCCGCGGCGGCCGTCGCCAAGGCGGCGAAGAACACGGAGGAGATCACCTCCTTCCGTTACCGCATGAAGGGCGAGATGCCCGAGCAGGGCCAGGTCCAGGCCGAGGCCTCCATGCGCACCAAGCCCGACCTCGCGATGAGCATGAAGATGACCGCGGCCGGACAGGGCTCCGCGGAGATCCGGCTCGTCGACAAGGCCATGTACATCGGGGGCAACCCCGAGCTGGCCAAGGAGATGGACGGCAAGAAGTGGATGAAGTTCGACCTGTCCGCGCTCGGCAAGGACGGCGGCCTCGGTGCCACCGCGCCCGGCGCCGGCCAGGCCGACCAGAACCCCGCCTCCATGTCCTCCTTCCTCAACGGCGCCAAGGACGTGAAGAAGGTCGGCACCGAGACCGTCGACGGGGTCAAGACCACCCACTACGCGGGCGACGTCACGCTGGCCGAGCTGAAGGCCTCCTTCAAGGACGCCGACAAGTCGGTGCGCGAGCAGCGCGAGAAGAGCACCGAGCAGCTGGAGAAGCTGGGCCTGGACAAGTTCACGATGGACATGTGGGTCGACGGTGAGCAGCACGCCAAGCAGTTCCGCATGCAGGGCGACGCCACCAAGGGGAAGTTCGACATGACCTTCACCTTCCTCGACTACAACAAGCCCGTGACCGTCGAGGCGCCGCCCGCCGGCGAGACCGCCGACCTCGCCGAGATGATGAAGGAACTCCAGAGCAGCTGAGCGTCGTAGGACCGGATTTGCTTGACAGGGATCCGGTCACGTACGCTCCTACAGAAGCCAAAGACCGCTGGTCGTTGCCGTGTCCTCGCAAGGGGGTGCGGTGGCCGAAGGATCCGCTGAGAATCGCGGACGACCCGCGCAGGTGACTGTGGAAGTTGCTCCTGGATCTCGCTGCCTCAGGGTTGCGTGTTCCGGTCGAGCTACGCCCCGTGCGCCTGCGCCGGGGCGTTTCGTTTTGTTCAGCCCCTTCTGAGCGGTCCTCATCACCCGGAAGGAGGCCACGCTTATGGCAAGGCCCGACAAGGCTGCCGCGGTAGCCGAGCTCGCGGACCAGTTCCGCAGCTCGAACGCCGCTGTGCTGACCGAGTACCGGGGTCTCACCGTGGCGCAGCTCAAGACGCTGCGTCGTTCGCTCGGTGAAGACGCCCAGTACGCCGTGGTGAAGAACACGCTGACCAAGATCGCGGCCAACGAGGCCGGGATCTCGACGCTCGACGACCTGTTCAACGGTCCGACGGCGGTTGCCTTCATCACCGGTGACCCGGTGACGTCGGCGAAGGGTCTTCGTGACTTCGCCAAGGACAACCCGAACCTCGTCATCAAGGGCGGTGTCCTTGACGGCAAGGCGCTGTCCGCCGACGAGATCAAGAAGCTTGCGGACCTCGAGTCCCGCGAGGTTCTGCTCGCCAAGCTGGCGGGTGCCTTCAAGGGCAAGCAGACTCAGGCTGCTCAGGTCTTCCAGGCGCTCCCGTCGAAGCTCGTCCGCACCGTGGACGCGCTTCGCGCCAAGCAGGACGAGCAGGGCGGTGCCGAGTAACTCGGCTCGCGCATTGATCCGCGCCGCCTGAGGCGCGGGTCGTAGCGGGCCGTAAGTACGCCCGCCGTATCGATACATCCGGCACCTGCCGAAATTAGTGGAAGGATCGCCCCTCATGGCGAAGCTCAGCCAGGAAGACCTGCTCGCGCAGTTCGAGGAGATGACCCTCATCGAGCTCTCCGAGTTCGTGAAGGCCTTCGAGGAGAAGTTCGACGTCACCGCCGCCGCGGCCGTCGCCGTTGCCGCCCCCGCCGCCGGCGGTGCCGCCGGTGGTGCCGAGGCCGCTGAGGAGCAGGACGAGTTCGACGTCATCCTCACCGGTGCCGGCGACAAGAAGATCCAGGTCATCAAGGTCGTGCGTGAGCTGACCTCCCTGGGTCTGAAGGAGGCCAAGGACCTCGTGGACGGCGCCCCGAAGCCCGTCCTCGAGAAGGTCGCCAAGGACGCCGCCGAGAAGGCCGCCGAGTCCCTCAAGGGCGCCGGCGCCTCGGTCGAGGTCAAGTAACACCCCACAGGTCCCGCTGGGCCTGTAACGCGTAAGCGCCGAGGAGCGATCATCCATCCGGGTGGTCGCTCTTCGGCGTTCCTGGAGGCGCGGTCACGGTTGCCTTGCGGCCTCGTGGGCGAGGGGTATGGTGATCTTCGTCGTGTCTCCGGAAACCCCGGGTTGGGGCAGCGGGGCCTTGACGAACCGCACGCAGCGCGCAATTCTCAGGACGCGTCGCCAGAACGGTCCGAATCCGAGGCATGGATCGGCGACGAAGAGGGCAGTATCAACGTGCGTTGAGGGCAACATGCCGAGGGCGTTGAGGACGACGAGGGTTTTTGAAGACCGGGCAGAAAAGCGGGGCTGGACATCAGTGCGCCAAGTGGCTACACTGACCCTTTGCGCTGCCTGTTAGCTGTCCCCTGCCCGTCACCAGGGGTCTGCCCTCGCCTCAGCATCGATGATCGGACCATCTCTGACCTGGCCTTTCGGCCAAATCGGAGAGACCTGTCCCGATGCCGCGGATGAGGGGCCGGGGAGCGCGTAGTGAGTCCGAGCCCTCGGAAGGACCCCCTCTTGGCCGCCTCGCGCACTGCCTCGACCGCGAATACGAACAACGGCGCCAGCACCGCCCCGCTGCGCATCTCCTTTGCAAAGATCAAGGAGCCTCTCGAGGTTCCCAACCTGCTCGCGCTGCAGACCGAGAGCTTTGACTGGCTGCTCGGGAACACCGCCTGGCAGAGTCGGGTCGAGGAGGCTCTGGAGTCCGGTCAGGACGTCCCCACCAAGTCCGGTCTGGAGGAGATCTTCGAGGAGATCTCCCCGATCGAGGACTTCTCCGGGTCGATGTCGCTGACGTTCCGCGACCACCGTTTCGAGCCGCCGAAGAACAGCATCGACGAGTGCAAGGAGCGCGACTTCACGTACGCCGCCCCGCTCTTCGTGACGGCTGAGTTCACCAACAACGAAACCGGCGAGATCAAGTCCCAGACGGTCTTCATGGGCGACTTCCCGCTCATGACGAACAAGGGCACCTTCGTCATCAACGGCACCGAGCGTGTCGTGGTGTCGCAGCTGGTCCGTTCGCCCGGTGTCTACTTCGACTCCTCCATCGACAAGACGTCCGACAAGGACATCTTCTCGGCCAAGATCATCCCGTCCCGGGGTGCCTGGCTGGAGATGGAGATCGACAAGCGCGACATGGTCGGTGTCCGCATCGACCGCAAGCGCAAGCAGTCCGTCACCGTCCTGCTCAAGGCTCTCGGTTGGACCACCGAGCAGATCCTCGAGGAGTTCGGCGAGTACGAGTCGATGCGCGCCACCCTGGAGAAGGACCACACCCAGGGCCAGGACGACGCGCTGCTCGACATCTACCGCAAGCTGCGTCCGGGCGAGCCCCCCACGCGTGAGGCCGCGCAGACGCTGCTCGAGAACCTCTACTTCAACCCCAAGCGCTACGACCTCGCCAAGGTCGGCCGCTACAAGGTCAACAAGAAGCTGGGTGCGGACGCTCCGCTGGACGCGGGCATCCTGACCGTCGAGGACATCATCTCGACGATCAAGTACCTGGTGAAGCTGCACGCGGGCGAGACCGAGACCACGGGTGACAGCGGCACCTCGATCGTCGTCGAGACCGACGACATCGACCACTTCGGCAACCGTCGTCTGCGCAGCGTCGGCGAGCTCATCCAGAACCAGGTCCGCACGGGTCTGGCTCGTATGGAGCGCGTCGTCCGTGAGCGCATGACGACCCAGGACGTCGAGGCGATCACGCCGCAGACCCTGATCAACATCCGGCCGGTCGTCGCCTCCATCAAGGAGTTCTTCGGCACCAGCCAGCTGTCGCAGTTCATGGACCAGAACAACCCGCTGTCGGGTCTCACCCACAAGCGCCGTCTGTCGGCTCTTGGCCCGGGTGGTCTCTCCCGTGAGCGGGCCGGCTTCGAGGTCCGTGACGTGCACCCCTCGCACTACGGCCGCATGTGCCCGATCGAGACCCCCGAAGGCCCGAACATCGGTCTGATCGGCTCGCTCGCCTCCTACGGCCGCGTCAACGCGTTCGGTTTCGTGGAGACGCCGTACCGCAAGGTCGTCGACGGTCAGGTCACCGACGAGGTGGACTACCTGACGGCCGACGAGGAGGACCGCTTCGTCATCGCGCAGGCCAACGCCACGCTCAACGACGACATGCGGTTCGAGGAGGCC
This sequence comes from Streptomyces sp. NPDC057253, assembly GCF_042669125.1. NCBI lineage: Bacteria > Bacillati > Actinomycetota > Actinomycetes > Kitasatosporales > Streptomycetaceae > Streptomyces > Streptomyces sp. NPDC057253. The sequence continues at coordinate 5,383 of NZ_JBHUXV010000026.1, forward strand.
CGGGTCCTGGTCCGCCGTCGTGGCGGCGAGGTCGACTACGTCCCCGGTGACGACGTCGACTACATGGACGTCTCGCCGCGCCAGATGGTGTCGGTCGCGACCGCCATGATCCCGTTCCTCGAGCACGACGACGCCAACCGTGCCCTCATGGGCGCGAACATGATGCGTCAGGCCGTGCCCCTCATCAAGAGCGAGTCCCCGCTCGTCGGCACCGGCATGGAGTACCGCTCCGCCGTCGACGCCGGCGACGTGGTCAAGGCCGAGAAGGACGGTGTGGTCCAGGAGGTCTCCGCGGACTACATCACCACCGCCAACGACGACGGCACGTACATCACGTACCGCCTGGCCAAGTTCTCCCGGTCCAACCAGGGCACCTCGGTCAACCAGAAGGTCATCGTCAACGAGGGCGACCGGATCATCACGGGCCAGGTGCTCGCCGATGGTCCCGCCACCCAGAACGGCGAGATGGCGCTCGGCAAGAACCTGCTGGTCGCGTTCATGCCGTGGGAGGGTCACAACTACGAGGACGCGATCATCCTGTCGCAGCGCCTCGTGCAGGACGACGTCCTCTCCTCGATCCACATCGAGGAGCACGAGGTCGACGCCCGTGACACCAAGCTCGGCCCCGAGGAGATCACCCGGGACATCCCGAACGTCTCCGAGGAGGTCCTCGCCGACCTCGACGAGCGCGGCATCATCCGCATCGGCGCCGAGGTCATCGCCGGTGACATCCTCGTCGGCAAGGTGACGCCCAAGGGTGAGACCGAGCTGACCCCGGAGGAGCGCCTGCTGCGCGCGATCTTCGGTGAGAAGGCCCGTGAGGTCCGTGACACCTCGCTGAAGGTGCCGCACGGCGAGACCGGCAAGGTCATCGGCGTGCGCGTCTTCGACCGCGAGGAGGGCGACGAGCTTCCCCCCGGTGTGAACCAGCTGGTGCGCGTGTACGTGGCGCAGAAGCGCAAGATCACCGACGGTGACAAGCTCGCCGGCCGGCACGGCAACAAGGGTGTCATCTCCAAGATCCTGCCGATCGAGGACATGCCGTTCCTGGAGGACGGCACCCCGGTCGACATCATCCTCAACCCGCTGGGTGTCCCGTCCCGAATGAACCCGGGACAGGTCCTGGAGATCCACCTCGGCTGGCTCGCCAGCCGCGGCTGGGACGTCTCCGGCCTCGCCGAGGACTGGGCGCAGCGCCTCCAGGCGATCGGCGCCGACTCCGTCGCCCCCGGCACCAACGTCGCGACCCCGGTCTTCGACGGTGCCCGCGAGGACGAGCTGGCGGGTCTGCTCCAGCACACCATCCCGAACCGGGACGGCGAGCGCATGGTGCAGCCGACCGGTAAGGCGAGGCTGTTCGACGGCCGCTCCGGTGAGCCGTTCCCGGACCCGATCTCGATCGGGTACATGTACATCCTCAAGCTGCACCACCTGGTCGACGACAAGCTGCACGCCCGCTCGACCGGTCCGTACTCGATGATCACCCAGCAGCCGCTGGGTGGTAAGGCCCAGTTCGGTGGCCAGCGCTTCGGTGAGATGGAGGTGTGGGCGCTGGAGGCTTACGGCGCCGCGTACGCCCTCCAGGAGCTGCTGACCATCAAGTCCGACGACGTGACCGGCCGCGTGAAGGTCTACGAGGCCATCGTCAAGGGCGAGAACATCCCCGAGCCCGGCATCCCCGAGTCCTTCAAGGTGCTCATCAAGGAGATGCAGTCCCTGTGCCTCAACGTGGAGGTGCTGTCCTCGGACGGCATGTCCATCGAGATGCGCGACACCGACGAGGACGTCTTCCGCGCTGCGGAAGAGCTCGGCATCGACCTGTCCCGGCGCGAGCCGAGCAGCGTCGAAGAGGTCTGACGGGAGTCCGGCCGGAGGACCTGGTGAGGATCCTCCGGCCGGCCCCAGGACCCCCGTATCAGACCCCGTGACTTACAACCCTGAGAGGGATTGACGCATAGTGCTCGACGTCAACTTCTTCGACGAGCTCCGGATCGGCCTGGCCACCGCTGACGACATCCGTCAGTGGAGCCACGGCGAGGTCAAGAAGCCCGAGACCATCAACTACCGCACCCTCAAGCCCGAGAAGGACGGACTCTTCTGCGAGAAGATCTTCGGTCCGACCCGGGACTGGGAGTGCTACTGCGGCAAGTACAAGCGCGTCCGCTTCAAGGGCATCATCTGTGAGCGCTGTGGCGTCGAGGTCACTCGCGCCAAGGTGCGCCGTGAGCGGATGGGCCACATCGAGCTGGCCGCTCCCGTCACCCACATCTGGTACTTCAAGGGCGTTCCGTCGCGTCTGGGCTACCTGCTCGACCTCGCCCCGAAGGACCTGGAGAAGGTCATCTACTTCGCGGCGTACATGATCACGTACGTCGACGAGGAGCGCCGCACCCGCGACCTGCCCTCCCTGGAGGCGCACGTCTCCGTGGAGCGTCAGCAGGTCGAGAACCGCCGGGACGCCGACCTGGAGGCCCGCGCCAAGAAGCTCGAGTCCGACCTGGCCGAGCTGGAGGCCGAGGGCGCCAAGGCCGACGTGCGCCGCAAGGTGCGCGAGGGTGCCGAGCGTGAGATGAAGCAGCTGCGCGACCGTGCGCAGCGCGAGATCGACCGTCTCGACGAGGTGTGGACCCGCTTCAAGAACCTCAAGGTCCAGGACCTCGAGGGTGACGAGCTGCTCTACCGCGAGCTGCGGGACCGCTTCGGCACGTACTTCGACGGTTCGATGGGTGCCGCGGCGCTGCAGAAGCGCCTGGAGTCCTTCGACCTCGACGAGGAGGCCGAGAAGCTCCGCGAGATCATCCGTACCGGCAAGGGCCAGAAGAAGACCCGTGCGCTGAAGCGGCTGAAGGTCGTGTCTGCCTTCCTGCAGACCTCCAACAGCCCCAAGGGCATGGTCCTCGACTGCGTCCCGGTCATCCCGCCGGACCTTCGCCCGATGGTGCAGCTGGACGGTGGCCGCTTCGCGACCTCCGACCTGAACGACCTGTACCGCCGTGTGATCAACCGCAACAACCGCCTGAAGCGCCTTCTCGACCTCGGTGCGCCCGAGATCATCGTGAACAACGAGAAGCGCATGCTCCAGGAGGCCGTGGACGCGCTGTTCGACAACGGCCGTCGTGGCCGTCCGGTCACCGGTCCCGGCAACCGCCCGCTGAAGTCCCTCAGCGACATGCTGAAGGGCAAGCAGGGTCGATTCCGTCAGAACCTGCTCGGCAAGCGTGTGGACTACTCCGCGCGTTCCGTGATCGTCGTCGGTCCGCAGCTGAAGCTGCACCAGTGCGGTCTGCCGAAGGCGATGGCGCTGGAGCTCTTCAAGCCGTTCGTGATGAAGCGCCTGGTCGACCTGAACCACGCGCAGAACATCAAGAGCGCCAAGCGCATGGTGGAGCGCGGCCGCACGGTCGTGTACGACGTCCTCGAAGAGGTCATCGCCGAGCACCCGGTTCTCCTGAACCGTGCTCCCACCCTGCACCGACTCGGCATCCAGGCCTTCGAGCCGCAGCTGGTCGAGGGCAAGGCCATCCAGATCCACCCGCTCGTCTGCACCGCGTTCAACGCGGACTTCGACGGTGACCAGATGGCCGTGCACCTGCCGCTGTCCGCGGAGGCGCAGGCCGAGGCGCGCATCCTGATGCTGTCCTCGAACAACATCCTCAAGCCCGCCGACGGCCGTCCGGTGACGATGCCGACCCAGGACATGGTCCTCGGTCTGTTCTTCCTCACCACCGACGGCGAGCTGCGTGACACCAAGGGCGAGGGCCGTTCGTTCGGTTCCACGGCCGAGGCGATCATGGCGTTCGACGCCGGTGAGCTGGCGCTCCAGTCGCCGGTCGACATCCGCTTCCCGGTGGGCACCATCCCGCCGCGGGGCTGGACGCCGCCGGCCCAGGAGGAGGGCGAGCCGGAGTGGCAGCAGGGGGACACCTTCCGCCTGCGCACCACGCTGGGCCGCGCGCTCTTCAACGAGCTGCTGCCCGAGGACTACCCGTTCGTCGACTACTCGGTGGGCAAGAAGCAGCTCTCCGAGATCGTCAACGACCTGGCCGAGCGCTACCCCAAGGTCATCGTGGCGGCGACGCTCGACAACCTGAAGGCGGCCGGCTTCTACTGGGCGACCCGTTCCGGTGTCACCGTGGCCATCTCCGACGTCGTCGTTCCCGAGGCGAAGAAGGAGATCGTCAAGGGCTACGAGGCGCAGGACGAGAAGGTCCAGAAGCAGTACGAGCGCGGTCTGATCACCAAGGAAGAGCGCACTCAGGAGCTCATCGCGATCTGGACCAAGGCGACCAACGAGGTCGCCGAGGCGATGAACGCGAACTTCCCCAAGACGAACCCCATCTTCATGATGGTTGACTCGGGTGCCCGAGGAAACATGATGCAGATGCGGCAGATCGCCGGTATGCGTGGTCTGGTGTCGAACGCCAAGAACGAGACGATCCCGCGTCCGATCAAGGCGTCCTTCCGTGAGGGCCTGTCCGTGCTGGAGTACTTCATCTCCACCCACGGTGCCCGTAAGGGTCTGGCCGACACCGCCCTGCGTACCGCCGACTCGGGTTACCTGACCCGTCGTCTGGTGGACGTCTCGCAGGACGTCATCATCCGCGAGGAGGACTGCGGCACCGACCGTGGCCTCAAGCTCAACATCGCGGAGGTCGGCGCGGACGGCGTGCTGCGCAAGGCGGACGACGTCGAGACGTCCGTGTACGCGCGCTGCCTCGCCGAGGAGATCGTCGTCGACGGCAAGGTGCTGGCCCCGGCCGGTACCGACCTGGGCGACGTGCTCATCGACGAGCTGGTCAAGCACGGTGTCTCCACGGTCAAGACCCGCTCGGTCCTGACCTGCGAGTCCGCCGTCGGCACCTGCGCCATGTGCTACGGCCGCTCGCTGGCCACCGGCAAGCTGGTCGACATCGGTGAGGCGGTCGGCATCATCGCCGCCCAGTCCATCGGTGAGCCCGGTACCCAGCTGACGATGCGTACCTTCCACACCGGTGGTGTGGCCGGTGACGACATCACCCAGGGTCTGCCGCGTGTCGTCGAGCTCTTCGAGGCCCGTACCCCGAAGGGTGTCGCCCCGATCTCCGAGGCCCAGGGCCGCGTGCGGATCGAGGAGACCGAGAAGACCAAGAAGATCGTCATCACGCCGGACGACGGCAGCGACGAGACGGCGTTCCCGATCTCGAAGCGCGCCCGACTCCTGGTCAGCGAGGGCGAGCACGTCGAGGTGGGCCAGAAGCTCACCGTGGGTGCCACCAACCCGCACGACGTGCTGCGCATCCTGGGCCAGCGTGCCGTCCAGGTCCACCTGGTCGGCGAGGTCCAGAAGGTCTACAACTCGCAGGGTGTGTCGATCCACGACAAGCACATCGAGATCATCATCCGGCAGATGCTGCGCCGCGTGACGATCATCGAGTCCGGCGACGCCGAGCTGCTGCCCGGTGAGCTGGTCGAGCGCTCGAAGTTCGAGACCGAGAACCGTCGTGTGGTCCAGGAGGGCGGTCACCCGGCCTCCGGTCGTCCGCAGCTGATGGGTATCACCAAGGCCTCGCTGGCGACGGAGTCCTGGCTGTCGGCCGCCTCCTTCCAGGAGACGACCCGAGTGCTGACGGACGCGGCGATCAACGCCAAGTCCGACAGCCTCATCGGCCTCAAGGAGAACGTCATCATCGGTAAGCTCATCCCGGCCGGTACGGGTCTGTCCCGTTACCGCAACATCCGGGTCGAGCCGACCGAGGAGGCCAAGGCCGCGATGTACTCGGCCGTCGGCTACGACGACATCGACTACTCGCCGTTCGGCACGGGCTCCGGCCAGGCCGTTCCGCTGGAGGACTACGACTACGGTCCGTACAACCAGTAAGCGAGTCGCTCGTTGAAGGGCGGTCACCCTTTGGGGTGGCCGCCCTTCGGCGTGCGCGTTGCGGTGACGTGCCCGTTGGAGTGCTGGGGGTGCGGGAACCTGTCCCGGTATCGGCGCGTTGGAGCATCATGGAGGCATTCGACCTCTCAGGGGGTGCTCCGTGACGCAACCGTCGTGGCAACCGTGGCAGGACAGGGATGAGTGGCCGTCAGAGCCGGGCAGAGACGCTCCGGCGGACGTTCCGGCCACCGAGCCCTGGACCGGTGCGGGCGGCCCTGTCGCGCGCCCCTGGCCCGGATACGCGGCTCCTCAGCCCGGCGCCGCCCACCCCACCCCGTACCCCGGCGTCTCCCACCCCGCCCCGCACCCCGGTGCCTCCGCCATGCTCGCCTCGCACGCCGACCGGGAGCGGGCCGTCGACGTGCTGCGGGCCGGGTACGGCGAGGGGCGGCTGGAGAAGGCGGAGTTCGACAAGCGGGTGGAGCGGGCGTACCGGGCGCGGACCGTGGGGGAGCTGGCGCTGCTCGTGTCCGATCTGCCGCTCGGGCCCGTGCCGCAGCCGGCGCCCTTCACCGCCGTACCGCGGACGTTCCTGCCGGCCCCGCGGCCGCGGGCGAACGGGAAGGCGGTCGGAGCCGCGGTGTGCGGGCTGCTGTGCGTGCCGACGCTCGGGTTCACCGGGCTGCCCGCGGTGATCCTCGGACACGCGGCGCGCACGGAGATCGAGCGGACCGGGGAGGGCGGCGACGGGCTCGCGCTGATCGGGCTGGTGCTCGGCTGGCTCTCGGTCGCCGCGTGGTCGGTGCTGGTGACCTTGATGGTGGCGGTCGGGCTCGCCACGGGATGAGCGTGCCGGGCCGTGCTCCCACGTGTGCGGAATGTGAAATCGAAGATCGTCCACGGCGTAGGGGCTTGACACGGAGTGCATAACGATGCGGCCCGACCCCATTTGTTTTGACCGCAGCGAATGAGCTAGGTACGCTCAGACCTTGTGCCTGGGGTGTGCCCTGGCTCTCGTGCGTGCCTTGAACCGCACTAGGGGAGCCGCAAGCGGCCACCGTAATCTGTGCTCTTTTCGCCTTGCGGCGGGAGTCCGCCGGATTCGACACACCCGACCGCGTGGGTCGGCGACGTTCCAGGTTAGCTGTACCCATCGGCACACAGAAACCGGAGAAGTAGTGCCTACGATCCAGCAGCTGGTCCGTAAGGGCCGGCAGGACAAGGTCGAGAAGAACAAGACGCCCGCACTCGAGGGTTCCCCTCAGCGTCGTGGCGTCTGCACGCGTGTGTTCACGACCACCCCGAAGAAGCCGAACTCGGCCCTGCGTAAGGTCGCGCGTGTGCGTCTGACCAGCGGGATCGAGGTCACCGCTTACATTCCGGGTGAGGGACACAACCTGCAGGAGCACTCCATCGTGCTCGTGCGCGGCGGCCGTGTGAAGGACCTGCCGGGTGTTCGCTACAAGATCATCCGCGGCTCGCTCGACACCCAGGGTGTCAAGAACCGCAAGCAGGCCCGCAGCCGCTACGGCGCCAAGAAGGAGAAGTAAGAATGCCTCGTAAGGGCCCCGCCCCGAAGCGCCCGGTCATCATCGACCCGGTCTACGGTTCTCCTCTGGTGACCTCCCTGATCAACAAGGTGCTGCTGAACGGCAAGCGCTCGACTGCCGAGCGGATCGTTTACGGCGCCATGGAGGGCCTGCGCGACAAGACCGGCAACGACCCGGTCATCACGCTCAAGCGCGCTCTCGAGAACATCAAGCCGACCCTCGAGGTCAAGTCCCGCCGTGTCGGTGGCGCCACCTACCAGGTGCCGGTCGAGGTCAAGCCCGGCCGCGCCAACACCCTGGCGCTGCGCTGGCTGGTCGGTTACTCCCGCGCCCGTCGCGAGAAGACCATGACCGAGCGTCTGCTCAACGAGCTTCTCGACGCTTCGAACGGCCTCGGTGCGGCCGTCAAGAAGCGCGAGGACACGCACAAGATGGCCGAGTCCAACAAGGCCTTCGCGCACTACCGCTGGTAGTCGCAGACCCCATCGAGACCGAGAGAAGACTGAAGCCTTATGGCTACCACTTCGCTTGACCTGGCCAGGGTCCGCAACATCGGGATCATGGCCCACATCGACGCGGGCAAGACGACCACCACCGAGCGGATCCTGTTCTACACCGGCGTTTCGTACAAGATCGGTGAGGTCCACGACGGCGCCGCCACCATGGACTGGATGGAGCAGGAGCAGGAGCGTGGCATCACGATCACCTCTGCTGCCACCACCTGTCACTGGCCGCTTGAGGGCGTCGACCACACCATCAACATCATCGACACGCCGGGTCACGTCGACTTCACCGTCGAGGTGGAGCGTTCGCTCCGCGTTCTCGACGGCGCCGTGACGGTGTTCGACGGCGTCGCCGGTGTGGAGCCGCAGTCCGAGACGGTGTGGCGTCAGGCCGACCGTTACGGCGTGCCGCGCATCTGCTTCGTCAACAAGCTGGACCGTACCGGCGCCGAGTTCCACCGCTGTGTGGACATGATCTCGGACCGCCTGGGCGCCCAGCCGCTCGTCATGCAGCTGCCGATCGGTGCCGAGGCCGACTTCAAGGGTGTCGTCGACCTCGTCACCATGAAGGCGCTCGTCTGGTCCGCCGAGGCCGCCAAGGGCGAGATGTACGACACCGTCGACATCCCGGCCACGCACACCGAGGCTGCCGAGGAGTACCGCGGCAAGCTCATCGAGGCCGTCGCGGAGAACGACGAAGAGATCATGGAGCTGTACCTGGAGGGCGAGGAGCCCACCGTGGAGCAGCTGTACGCCGCGATCCGTCGTATCACCATCGCGTCCGGCAAGTCCAAGGACACCACGGTCACCCCGGTGTTCTGTGGCACCGCGTTCAAGAACAAGGGCGTCCAGCCCCTGCTCGACGCGGTCGTGCGCTACCTGCCGACCCCGCTCGACGTCGAGGCCATCGAGGGCCACGACGTCAAGGACCCCGAGGTCGTCGTCAAGCGCAAGCCGTCCGACGAGGAGCCGCTGTCCGCGCTGGCGTTCAAGATCATGAGCGACCCGCACCTCGGCAAGCTCACCTTCGTCCGGATCTACTCCGGTCGCCTGGAGTCCGGCACCGCGGTGCTGAACTCCGTCAAGGGCAAGAAGGAGCGCATCGGCAAGATCTACCGCATGCACGCGAACAAGCGTGAGGAGATCGAGTCGGTGGGCGCCGGCGACATCGTCGCCGTCATGGGCCTGAAGCAGACCACCACCGGTGAGACGCTCTCCGACGACAAGGCCCCGGTGATCCTGGAGTCCATGGACTTCCCGGCGCCGGTCATCCAGGTCGCCATCGAGCCCAAGTCCAAGGGTGACCAGGAGAAGCTGGGTGTCGCCATCCAGCGTCTCGCGGAGGAGGACCCCTCCTTCCAGGTCCACTCGGACGAGGAGACCGGCCAGACCATCATCGGTGGTATGGGCGAGCTGCACCTCGAGGTGCTGGTCGACCGTATGCGCCGTGAGTTCAAGGTCGAGGCCAACGTCGGCAAGCCGCAGGTCGCGTACCGCGAGACGATCCGCAAGGCCGTCGAGCGCGTCGACTACACGCACAAGAAGCAGACTGGTGGTACCGGCCAGTTCGCCAAGGTGCAGATCGCGATCGAGCCGATCGAGGGCGGCGACGCCTCGTACGAGTTCGTGAACAAGGTGACCGGTGGCCGTATCCCGAAGGAGTACATCCCTTCGGTGGACGCCGGTGCGCAGGAGGCCATGCAGTTCGGCATCCTCGCCGGGTACGAGATGACGGGCGTCCGCGTCACGCTTCTCGACGGTGCCTACCACGAGGTCGACTCCTCCGAGCTCGCGTTCAAGATCGCCGGCTCGCAGGCCTTCAAGGAGGCCGCCCGCAAGGCCAGCCCCGTGCTGCTCGAGCCGATGATGGCCGTCGAGGTCACCACGCCCGAGGACTACATGGGTGAGGTCATCGGCGACATCAACTCCCGCCGTGGTCAGATCCAGGCCATGGAGGAGCGGGCCGGTGCCCGCGTCGTGAAGGGCCTCGTGCCCCTCTCGGAGATGTTCGGCTACGTCGGAGACCTCCGCAGCAAGACGTCGGGTCGCGCAAGCTACTCGATGCAGTTCGACTCCTACGCCGAGGTTCCGCGGAACGTCGCCGAGGAGATCATCGCGAAGGCCAAGGGCGAGTAACGCACCGCGTTCGCACGCTTTAGGCTTGACTCCGGAGCCCGGAGGGGCATTCACCCGCATTTGAGGGGGAGTGCCCCCGGGCCGAGGCTTTCCAGCAAAGATCACCTGGCGCCGATGAAGCAAGGCGTTCAGAACCACTCCACAGGAGGACCCCGTGGCGAAGGCGAAGTTCGAGCGGACTAAGCCCCACGTCAACATCGGCACCATCGGTCACATCGACCACGGTAAGACGACCCTCACGGCCGCCATTACCAAGGTGCTGCACGACGCGTACCCGGACCTGAACGAGGCCTCGGCCTTCGACCAGATCGACAAGGCTCCCGAGGAGCGCCAGCGCGGTATCACCATCTCGATCGCGCACGTCGAGTACCAGACCGAGACGCGTCACTACGCCCACGTCGACTGCCCCGGTCACGCGGACTACATCAAGAACATGATCACCGGTGCTGCCCAGATGGACGGCGCCATCCTCGTGGTCGCCGCCACCGACGGCCCGATGCCGCAGACCAAGGAGCACGTGCTCCTGGCCCGCCAGGTCGGCGTTCCGTACATCGTCGTCGCCCTGAACAAGGCCGACATGGTGGACGACGAGGAGATCCTGGAGCTCGTCGAGCTCGAGGTGCGTGAGCTCCTCTCCGAGTACGAGTTCCCGGGCGACGACGTTCCCGTCGTCAAGGTCTCGGCGCTCAAGGCTCTCGAGGGCGACAAGGAGTGGGGCCAGTCGGTCCTGGACCTGATGGCCGCCGTCGACGAGGCGATCCCGCAGCCCGAGCGTGACGTCGACAAGCCGTTCCTGATGCCGATCGAGGACGTCTTCACGATCACCGGTCGTGGCACCGTCGTCACCGGTCGTATCGAGCGTGGTGTCCTCAAGGTCAACGAGACCGTCGACATCATCGGCATCAAGACCGAGAAGACCACCACCACGGTCACCGGCATCGAGATGTTCCGCAAGCTGCTCGACGAGGGCCAGGCCGGTGAGAACGTCGGTCTGCTGCTCCGTGGCATCAAGCGCGAGGACGTCGAGCGCGGCCAGGTCATCATCAAGCCGGGTTCGGTCACGCCGCACACCCAGTTCGAGGCCCAGGCCTACATCCTCTCCAAGGACGAGGGTGGCCGCCACACGCCGTTCTTCAACAACTACCGTCCGCAGTTCTACTTCCGTACGACGGACGTGACCGGCGTGGTGACCCTCCCCGAGGGCACCGAGATGGTCATGCCGGGTGACAACACCGAGATGAAGGTGGAGCTCATCCAGCCCGTCGCCATGGAAGAGGGCCTGAAGTTCGCCATCCGTGAGGGTGGCCGGACGGTCGGCGCCGGCCAGGTCACCAAGATCACCGCCTGATCTTGACCTGACAGGTCTCCGAGACCTCGGTCTCTGAAGGGGCCCGTACGACTTCGGTCGTGCGGGCCCTTTCGCCTGTCCGGCGGTCTGTCCGGCGGTCTGTCCGGCGGTCTGTCCGGGGGTTGCATGCGGAGCGGGTGAAGAGTGGGCGAACTCTGTGGGACGCCTCGCAGAGCGTTCAACCAACTTCGCCCGGGGGCCGTACGGAATGTTCTTGTCTGTTCCCTGTGAGGTGGTTGTGCCAGTCGTAGCCTGAGGCGTCCGGTGGCCACTTCCGGCCCGGATTCCCTCGCGAGGACGGACGGACACGCAGGTGTCGATGCAGGACGCGGAACAGCGCAGAACGTCGATACCGAGGCGGCTCGTCGGTGGCCTGCAACAGCCGCTTCCGCCCCTCGCCAGCGCCGCCCCGGTGCGGCAGCCCGCCCGGTCCGCCGTCGTACGCGACCGTGCCGGCCGTCGGCTCTACGCCATCGACGGCATCCGGCTCCTGGCCGCGCTCATGGTCGCCGTGCACCACTACGCCGGCACCCACCGTGTCGACCAGCCCGGCAACCGCGTCTGGGACCGGCCGGTGTCCGACATCATGCCGACGGTCTTCCGGTTCGCCTCCTACGGCTGGATCGGCGTCGAGATCTTCTTCGTGATCAGCGGCTTCGTGATCTGCATGTCGTGCTGGGGGCGTACGCCGAGGCAGTTCTTCACCTCCCGGGTGATCCGGCTGTACCCGGCGTACTGGTTCGCCATCGTCTTCACCACGGCGGTGCTGATCGCTCTGCCGGGCGTGTGGGACCGCCTGCGCACCCGCGACGTCCTCCTCAACTTCACGATGCTCCAGTCGGGTTCGGGCGTCATGAACGTCGACGGCGTCTACTGGACCCTGTGGTCGGAGCTCCGCTTCTACCTGCTCTTCCTGGTCGTGGTGTGGAGCGGTCTGACCTACCGCAAGGTCGTCGTCTTCTGCTGCGTCTGGGGCGCCGCGGCCATGCTCGCCCCGATCTCGAAGCTCCCGCTCCTCGAACTGGTCGCCAACCCGGAGGGTGCCTGGTACTTCATCGCGGGCCTCTCCCTGTACCTGATGCACCGCTTCGGCCAGGACCTGCTGCTGTGGGGCATCCTCGCGATGGCCTGGCTGATGGGGCAGCGGGAACTGGGCATCCGGATCGACGAGGTCGAGCATGTGTCGGGGTGGCGGGGGAGTGTGCTGATCTTCACCGTGTTCCTGCTCGCCATGGTGGCCATCGCCCTCGGCGCCACGGACCGGGTCCGCTGGAGGTGGCTGGTGACGGCGGGTGCGCTGACGTATCCGCTCTACCTGATGCACTACGCGGCCGGTACGACTCTGATCAACCGCCTCCGCGACACGATGGACGCCCGGCTGCTGGTCGTCTCCGTGATCGCCGGGTTCCTGCTGCTGAGCTGGCTGGTGCACCGGTTCGTGGAGCGGCCGGTGGCGCGGTTGCTGAAGCGGGGGCTGGACACGTCGTTCGCGCGATTGCGGAACGCGGGAGCCTGAACTCCGTACGCCGCACGTCCGTTCTGAGTACGAACGCTCATGCGGCTCCGCGTGCCCGCGCGCTGTGATGGACCCATGCCGGATCTCACGCTCGACGACGACCGCGCGACCGGAGCCTGGGTCGCCCCGCTGGTCTCGACGTTCCTGACCCTGCCCGCCTGTGTGCTCGTCTACTTCGTCGGCGGCTTCTCCGCGATGGCCTGCGACTCCTGCGCGGGCCCCGAGGCCGACCGCTTCGAGTCGAGCTTCGGCGTCGCCTTCCCGCTGCTGCTCGGCGGGCTGGGCCTCGCGCTGTTCCTGCTCGCGGCGAGCTGGGCTCTGCCGTGGGAACGGGGGAGCACGGCTCGGCGGGTGGGGTTCGCGTTCGCGGCGCCGGTGTTGGTGGTGGGGGTGTATGTGGTGTTCAGGGTGTTGGTGGAATGGCCGTAGGCCAAGTGAGAGTCATGTGCAGGTCATGGGATAGTCTGCCTCCTCCTTTTCCGCACCACGAAAGAGGTGGTAATGACCACTGGCAGACGCACGGTCACCGGGGCCGCGCTCGTGGGGGCCCTCGCCCTCACCCTCCTGAACGCCCCGGCGGCCCACGCCCAGGACACCGGGATCAAGGTGACCGACATCGTGATCAACAAGGGGAAGCCGATCGTGGTCGGCACTTCGAAGGTGGTGGAACCGTCTCTCACCTTCACGATCACGCTGCCGTCCGGGTACAGCACGAGTGACCCGTCCCGGTACGACGCGTTTCCCTTCATCTACCGGGGCGGCCTGGAGCACGCGGCCGACACCGGTGACAACTACATCGGACCGGGCAGCTACACCTGCTACGAGTTGAGCAATCGGAAGGCCGAGTGCGAGGGGTCCCTCTACATCGACCCCCACCCCTCTCAGGAGCACGTCGACTCCAACGGCGACGCCACCACCTGGAAGACGGCCGTGGCCCTGCGCCTCTTCCGGGCGAACGGGAGCCTCGTGGCCGAGGAACACGAGACCCGGTCCCTGACCGTCCGGCTCAAGCGCGCGGCGAAGGTCACCGTGGACGCCTCGCCCGAGCCAGTCGTCAAGGGCAAGAAGATCACCGTCACCGGCAAGCTCACCCGGGCGGACTGGGCGACCAAGAAGTACGGCGGCTACGGCGGCCGTTCGGTCAGCCTCCAGTTCCGCGAGACGGGCACCAGCTCCTTCGTCACGGTCAAGAAGGTCACGACGAGCAGCACCGGCGCCCTGAAGACCACGGTGACCGCCTCGAAGGACGGGACGTGGCGGTGGGCGTACGGGGGGAACGACACGACGGGGGCGACGACCAGTGGTGGGGACCACGTGGACGTGCGCTGACGCCAAAGGAGCGCTGGTGGGGCCGAGGACGGCTGGCGTCATCGGCCCCGATCCGGGACGGGGCGCCACGGCTCAGCCGAACGCCAGCTTCCCTGTCCAGTTGCCGATCACCGTCGTGGAGCTGCCGACCACTGACTTGCCGCCCGCGTACAACCGCACGCTGCCGTCACTCATGTGAGCCCAGATGTCGGGGACGCCGTCAGTCGTGACGTCGGGGATGCCGAGCAGGCGGGGCATGTCGGTCGGGGACCAGCCGCTCGCGGCGTACTCGCCGTCGGTGCCGGTCGAGGAGGCGGCGGCCGTGGCGAGGGAGAGGACGTCGAGGCCGTTGCCCGCCGAGTCGGCCTTGCCCCGGCGCAGGAGGGCGCGACCGCTGGTGGAGCGGTAGAGCAGGTCGGCGATTCCGTCGCCGGTGATGTCGGAGACGTTGACCAGGTCTCGGCCCGGCCAGGCGGTGCCGTCGTTCAGCAGCCGGGCGCCGGAGAAGGACGCGCCGGTGTAGCCCGTGAAGGCCCAGAACTGGGTGCCCGCGGTGACGAACAGGTCGGGGCGGTCGTCGCCGGTGACGTCGCCGGCGGAGAGGATCTGGTCGAAGGCGGACGGCGCGGGGACGTCGACACTCGCGCCGCCGACGTCGGTGCCCTTGGTGGGCAACAGGAGCGGCAGCCGGGCGCAGGTGTTGAAGCCGCCGTAGCCGTCACCTGGGTAGACGTACAGGGTGCCGTCGCCCATGCGTGCGACCAGGTCCTGGAGGCCGTCGCCCGGGTAGTAGTCGCCGAGGTGGGTGATCAGGGCGCCCTTCCAGCTGACCGTCTGGGTGCAGCCGTCGGCGTATGCGGTGTTCTTGGTGGTCTTGCCGTAGGACGGATCCATGCCGATGAACAGGTCGCCCTTGGTGCCGGAAGGGTAGACGCGCAGGTCGTCGTGGACGACTCCGTCGTCGTCCGTGCTCTCGGTGATGGTCAGCAGGTCCGGCTTGTCGTCACCGGTGATGTCGCCGGCGGTCTCGTCACTGTCCTTCGGGCTCACGAAGACCTTGTACGAGTTCGGGGTCACCGACTCGTTGCCTGCCGCGTCGACGGCCTTGACGTAGAGGATGGCGGGGCCGGCCAGCGGTGGGGTGACGGAGACGACCGCTGTGATGGCGTTGCCGGTGATCACGTCGCCCGACTTGGTGGTGCAGCTGTTGTGGTCACTGATCTTGGCGGACTTGTCGTACGTCGTGCTGTTCCAGCTGTACGCGTACTGAGTGACCCTGTCCGTGACCCAGTTGGAGAACTGCATGCAGCCGGACTGTCCGAACGTGGCCTTGGACCACTGGTCCTCGCCGCTGTCGTTGTCTGCGTCCGCCTCGTCGAAGTCCGTGGAGCTCACCTTCGGTGTCTTCGGGGCCACGGTGTCGAGCTTGAAGTAGCAGGTGTAACTGGTGGACGAGGTGCTGCCCATATCGTCCTTGACGTACAGGTTCCAGGAGTAGGTGCCGTCCTTGAGCACACTGGAACCGCTGGAGTTGGTGTTGTCGAACACCACGCTGGTCGTGCTCTTGCCCGAGGCGTTCTCCTCCCGGTGGTACACCGTGCCCGTACCCGTGTTCTTCAGGGTGAGGTGCATGATGTTCAGATCGTCCTTGCCGTCCGGGTCCGATGTGGCCGCGGAGAAGGTGATCTGGTCGTTGTCACCGATGGTGACGTAGGGCGTGCTGGTGGTGCACTTGCCCGGGCTCATCTTGAGTTTGCTCGGCTTGTTCGGCTTGGTGTTGAACGTGACGTCGATGCTCGGGCCGGCGTTGTCGTTCGTGGCCTGGAACTTCTTCCACGCATACTGATCGTCCTCGTCGCCCGCCTGCAGACCCAGCGTCCAGTGGTTCAGGCTGCGGTCGGCCGCGTACTGGGCGGCGTCCTTGACGTCGAAGACGGTGTTTCCTGCCGCGCACCTCTTCTTGTAGCCCTTGGCGTACGACCTGGTGTCCAGATGGTCGCTCCAGCCGGGCTGGTTGGACCAACTGGTCTTCTTGTCGATGTCGCCGGTCCGCCACACCTCGACGTCCCGCTTGGAGCAGGACCAGGCGTACGTCTCCTTCATGTTGAGCGTGGCCTCCTTGATGGAGGTCGTGCGCACCTTCTCCGGCCACTCCATCGTGAAGAAGGAACGGCTGCTGCCGAAGGTGTCGGACTCGTAGCCGACGCGCGCCTCGTTGGTGCCCTTGTTGAAACCGCGGCCGTTGAAGAAGGTGGCGGTGGCCCAGGAACCCCGCTTGTAGGCGGTCGTCCAGTTGCCCGCGTCGGTGTTGGTGCTGGGGTCGATGAAGACGGGGTACGTCGTGTTCGCGCCGGTCAGCAGGGCCTGGTCCGGTGTCAGGGTGATGGTGCCGTCGGCGGCGAGCGAGGGGTCGATACGGGAGGTGTGGGTGCCGGGCTGGGGACCGGTCAGACCCGGGATCTCGCGGTCGATGGCGGTGGTGTCGGGGACCACGACGGCGTCCTCGTCGCCTGCGGGCTGGGTGACCGCCGGGTCGGGCTCGGAAGCGGGCACGGAGGCGGCGGCGGACGCTGTGGCGTCGCCGTCGGTCTCCGTGGTCGCGGTGGGTTCGGCGCCTGCGTCGTCGAAGTCGGTGTCGGCGTGCTCGTCCTCGCTCGCCCGGCGTCGGGCGGCGTCGGAGTCGTCCTCGGCCTCCGGAGTCGGGTCGGCCGAGCCACCCTGGTCTGCCGTCGGTGTCGGGTCGGGGTCGCCAGGGCCGCCGTCACCGTGCGTCAGGTTGTCGGTCGTGGCGTCCTTGCCCGCCGAGTCCCACATCAACATGGTCGGGGTGGCCGCGACGTCGTTGCCCTCGGCGTCGTAGGCGTGGACGGATCCGCTGCGGGAGTCGAGCTTCATCGTCAGGTCCGGCGAGGTCAGGCCGTAGGAGATGGTCTTGAGCGCGGGATTGGCCGCAGCCTCGGCGGACTTGACGACGAGCACCTCGGAGAAGCCGCCGTCGGTCGCGGCCAGCACCAGGTCCACGCCCGGCAGCACCTCGCGGTAGAGCGCCTCGTTGCTCTCGACCTCAGGTGCGGGGAGTGGGCCCGGCCAGGTGAGGTTGATCGTGTGGCCTGCCGTGGTGAGGGTGGCGAGGGTGCTCGTGGTGTCGTCGGTGTCCGCTGCCGGGTGGACGTAGGCGGCCTGGTTGACACCGGAGGACGCGGCCTTCTTCTTGCTCCCGCCCGAGAGCACCACCGATGTCGTCGTGGCCGTCGTCGCCCAGTTCCCGTCGGATCTGCGGCGCAGCGTCGGATCGATGGCCCGCCACTGGCCGTCGATCTTGGTACGGACCGGCATGACGTGGATCCGGGTGGTCAGGGTGCGGTCCGGGTTGGCCCAGGTGGTGGTCTTGGCGGTGCGCGCGGTGACCACCTCGGCCGGTTCCCCGGTGCGCTTGGCCAGGGCGCGGGCCTCGGGCTCCGTGCGGGCGTGGGGTGCGGTGGGGCTCTTCGCGGTGTCGCCGCTGTCCGGGGCTTGGGCCGGGAGCAGCACCCAGGCGGTCGCCGTGACCAGGACAAGGGCCAACAGGGCTGTGAGCAGGCGCAGGTGACGTTGGCTCAGCCTGCCCGGCCAAGAAGCGGAGGACACCGGACCGTTTCCCCTCTGACGGTGGCGACATGCGAACGGCTCTCCCGCTCGGGCGATCCGGTGGTCTTGTCGGGACGCGGGGAGAACGTGTGGAGATCATGAAGGGATGAGGGGGGTTGAACAAGGGCCGAGAGGTGTCTGTCGTCCCCTGGGGCTGCCGGAGCCTCTTATTCCAGCCTTAATTGCCTTCAATCTGCCCGGAGTTGATCCTTCTTGTCATGTTTCTGTCAGTGAGTAATCACACACAGTCTCGAACACTCTGGCGCGGAAGCGTACAGGTGCCCAATAATCCCGGCTGATCATCTTCTCATTTTCCTCACACTTTTCTTACGGCTTCGTCCGCACCGCCGACCGGGGTGACTGCCCGGCCGCGCCCACCGGGGGGTTCCTTTCGTGTTCGGTCGATCACGTCCGCGCTGGCACCGGGGAATCCGCCGCGTCATGGCGCCGGGCGGTGTCCTGCTGCTGTCGCTCGCCCTGTCCGTCGGGGTCCTGGACGGCAGGGCGGTCGCCGAGCCTCCTCCGACCGACGACGTCGCCGCCATGGTGGACGTGCCGGCTACCGATCCGGTGGACGGCGCCGACCAGTCCCCGGACGGCTACGCCCGGCAGTACGCGATCGACCAGGCCCAGGACGACACCGATCCGCCGGACGGCAGCACTGCCATCCCGGCCGCCGGTCCCGACGGCACCGCCGACATCACCCCGGAGAAGCTGGCCACCGCCCCCGACGGGCTCGTCCAGGTCGACGGCGGGGTCCCTGTGAAGATCGGCGCCGCCTCCGAGGACACAGCTCAGCAGCCCACGGGCACCTGGTCGGTGAACGTGCTCAGCCAGGCCGACACCACCGCGGCCGGCGTGAACGGCCTGCTGATGCAGATCACCACCAGCGACACCACCCCGGCGCCCGCCAAGGTCCAGATCGACGCCACCGACTTCAAGAACTACTTCGGCGCTCAGTGGTCCGACCGGCTCCAACTGGTCCGCTACCCCGAGTGCTTCCTCACCCAGCCCGACAACGAGGCGTGCGCCACTCCCGAGCCCCTGGACGACTCGGCCGACCAGCTGCCCGACGCCACGACCACGGACGCGGACGGCAACGAGACCACCGACCTGGGTGCCAGCAAGGTCGAGGCAACGCTCGACCTGTCCACGCCGATGGCCGCCGACAGCGCGACCGGCACCACCACGGCCGACGCGGCGGCTGCCCTCTCCCACGGCAGCGTCCAGTCGGCCGTCTGGCACGGCACCTCCGCGAAGGCGGTCAGCGCTGCCGCCTCCGCCGGGTCCGGTGGGGTCCTGGGTGTGGGCGACTCCGGCAACGGAGTCGGCGGGTCCTTCCGGGCCACCCCCCTGTCCTCAGCGGGCACCTGGGCGGCCGGCTCGTCGTCCGGTGGCTTCTCCTACACCTACGCGATCGACGCCCCGCCGGTCGCCGCGGGCCCGACGCCGACCGTCGCCTTCTCGTACAACTCGCAGGCAGTGGACGGCAAGACGGCCTCCGCCAACCCGCAGACCTCCTGGATCGGCGAAGGCTGGTCGTACGAGACCGGGCACATCGAGCGGTCGTACCGCGGCTGTGGCCAGGACCAGGACGGGGACAACGCCAACAACAAGGGCAAGGCGAAGAAGACCGGCGACCTTTGCTGGGCCTCCTGGAACGCGGTGATGACCCTCGGCGGCACCACCGTCGAACTGGTCCGCGACGACACCACCGGCGAGTGGCATCCGCGCTCCGACGACGGCACCAAGGTGGAGCGGAAGACCGGCGCCGACAACGGCGACGGCGGCGGTACGGACGACAAGGGCGAGTACTGGATCGCCACCACCCGCGACGGCACCAAGTACTACTTCGGCCTCGACAAGGTCGGCGGCGGACACGCGGACACCGACTCGGTTTCGACCGTCCCCGTCTTCGGCAACGACCCGAAGGAACCCTGCCACGCGGACGCCTTCAAGGACTCCTTCTGCGACCAGGCCTGGTCCTGGCAGCTCGACAAAATCGTCGACCTGCACGGCAACGCGATGGTGGTCAACTACCGGCAGGAATACAACTACTACGCCAAGAACAAGGCGAACAAGACGGCCGTCAGGTACGCCCGCGCCTCCTACCCGCTCAGCATCGAGTACGGCCTGAACAAGGACCACCTCGACGCGGTCCCGGCCGCCAAGGTCGAGTTCCGGACCGAAGAGCGCTGCCTCAACGCGAACAGCGGCAAGTGCGACGCGGACGACTTCACCTCCGACGACCCGGCGAAGTACCGCGTCTGGTACGACACCCCGCGCACCCTGCTCTGCAAGACGGCCACCTCCAAGCAGTGCCCGACCTTCCCGTCCTTCTGGACCCGCAAGCGACTCGAGAAGGTCGTCACCTGGGCCCACCGTGACGGCACCAGCGCCCTCCGCCCGATCGACGAGTGGACGCTCAGCCAGGCATTCAACGGCGGGTGGTACCAGACCTCCCCGGGTCTGTGGCTGTCCGGCATCCAGCACGGCGCCTACGACACCGACACCACCGACCCGGACGACGCCCCCGGCCAGACCCTGCCCGCCGTCGCCTTCGACGGCACGGCCCTGCCCAACCGCGTACGCGACGACAGCAAAGACATCGAGCTGACGTACGTCCATCCGCGTATCACCGGGATCACGGACGAGAACGGCAAGAAGACGGTCGTCGAGTACAACAAGGGCTGCGCGTACGCCCCCGCCAAGACCGACATCGCCGACAACACCGCTGCCTGCTACCCCGTGCACTGGTCGCCTGACGAGAGCGTCGAGAACCCGCCGCTGTCCTGGTTCAACAAGTTCACCGTCGCCCGCGTCACCGAGCAGGACACGGTCGTCACCCAGACCGCGCTCGCTTCACCCGACCTGGTCACCAGCTACACGTACGGCGGCGGCGGCTACTGGGCCAAGAGCGACGCCGAGTTCACCAAGCCCTCGCAGCGCACCCACAGCGACTGGCGCGGCTACGCCTACGTCACGACCGAGGTCGGCGATCCCGACGGAGCCGCCGCCACCCGCTCCCGATCGACGACGTACTACCTGCGCGGTTCCGGAAAGACCCTCAAGGACGACACCGGCGCCACGCTCAGCTCCGACGACGCCTCCGAATACGCCGGCCAGGCTGCCGAAGCCGTCACCTACCTCTCCGCGGAGAGCGCGGCGGCCGCGCACAGCCGCGTGATCACCCTGCCGGGCGCGAGCACCGAGACGGCCCGGCGGGCCCGCACCGGCGACAGCGACCTGGTCGCCCGCCGCAGCTACATGAAGCGCGTCGACGACCTCACCGCCTACAACGGCAAGTGGCGCGGTACCCGCACCACCACCGCCGTGGACGGTGACGCTCTCCCCAAGCTCAGCGAGGTCTCGACGGTCACCCTGACCTCCCCCGGGGACACCACCCCGGTCGTCGGCGATACGACCTGCACCCTCACGACGTATGACAACAAGGAGTCGCTGAACCTCTACGGTCTGCCGCAGCGGGTCCTGACCACGGCCACCGACTGCGACGACGTCACGACCGCAGCCACGGCCCAGGTCGTCTCCGACACCACCACCGGCTACAACGCGCTCGGCGACGCCACCAGCCAGAAAGCCCTGAACGGCGACGGCACCGCAAGCGTCACCAGCTCCACCACCGCGTACGACGACTATGGCCGCGCCACCAAGGTCACCTTGGGCACCCAGGTGACCAGGACCACTTTCACCCCGGGCAGCAGCGACTACGTCGTCACCGGCACCAGCATCACCAACAACAAGCAGCAGACGACGATCACCACGATCGACCCGGCTCGCGGTCTGTCCCTGACCACCAAGGACCCCAACGACAGCGTCACGCGCTACGCCTACGACCTGCTCGGCCGCCTCACCACCGGTTGGCTCCCCGGCGACGACGACTCCCTGCCGACCACGAAGATCACGTACGGGCTCGGCTCCAGGACCCCGACCCGGGTCATCACCAGCAACCTGCGCGACAACGGCACCTACAGCGACTCGGTCACCTTCTACGACGGCATGATGCGCACCGTCCAAACCCAGTCACCGGACGCCACCGGCCTCGGTCGCATCGTCAGCTCGGTCCGCTACGACGACCACGGCAGCCCTGCCCGCACCGACAACGGGTACTACACGACGGGCCTGCCGGCGAAGACCTGGCACTTGCCGACCAGCCAGCAGCCGATCCCGAACTCGACGAAGACGACGTACGACGGTCTGGGCCGTCCGCTGAAGTCCGTCACCCTGCACCACAATGCGGAGTTCGCGACCACAACGGCCACCTACAGCGACAGCGACGCATCGGTTCTGGTAGTCCCACCTGCCGGCGGGACCGCCACCAAGACCATCGGTGACGCCATCGGCCGCGCGGTCAAGCAGATCACGTACACCAACGCCGCCCGCACCGCGAGCACATACACCGAGACCAAGTACGACGCCCTGGGCAACCGCACCGAGGTCAAGGACGCGTCCGGTCACCTCTGGTCCTGGACCCACGACTCCCGCCACCGTGTCCTGACCAGCACCGACCCCGACTCCGGCACCAGCCGGACCTGGTACGACGACCAGGACCGCGTCATCCAGACCAAGGACGCCACCGGCAAGGTCCTGCATTACGGCTACGACCCCCTGGGCCGCCAGTCCTCCCTCACGGTGGGCTCGGCGACCCTGCCGACGGCGGAGTGGACGTACGACACGGCGACCAACGGCATCGGTCGGCCGGCGACCTCGGTCCGCCACACCACCCCGGGTTCCGCGGCCGGAGACATCGTCACCGAGGCGACCGGCTACACCCCGAAGGGCCAGCTGACCGGCAAGACGGTCACCATCCCGACGATCACCGGCACCACGAGCAACCTCTCCGGCTCGTACCACTGGTCGTACACCTACACCCGCACCGGCAAGCAGCAGTCGGCCACCCTTCCCGCCACCCCCGGCGGTATGGCGACGGCCGAGAAGATCATCACCCGCTACAACGCCCAGGACCTGCCGGTCTCCACCTCAGGCTGGGACTGGTACACCACGGGCGCGATCTACAACCCGTACGGTCAGATCACCCGCACCACCACCGGCCAGAACCCCTACCGGGTGTGGACCAGCGCCCTCTACGACGAGCCCACCGGGCTGCTCGTCCACTCCTACGCCGCCACCCAGACGGCAAAGGGCCTGGTCTCCCAGACCGCCTACGCCTACGACCAGGCGGGCAACACTAGCCTGGTGGCGACGGGTTCGACCTCCGGGGCGACCACCACGTGGGACAACCAGTGCTTCACCTACGACGCCCGCGGCCAGCTGGTCGAGGCCTGGACCGGCGCCACGGCGAAGAGCTGTACGGACTCGGCGGGCACCACGTGGAAGGCGACCGACGCCTCGGCGATCGCGTCGGGTGGGGTGGGCACCACTCCGTCCCCTTCGACCATCGCGACGGGCACGGCGACCTACGGCTCCCTCCCTTACTGGCAGTCGTACCGCTACGACGACCTCGGCAACCGCACCACGGTCACCGACCACAGCACCCAGCGCACCTCGACCGGGGCTCTCAACACGGCGCTGGACGGCGGCACTTCGTATGCCTACGGCGACACGGGCCAGCCCAACACGCTGACCGACTGGACCAAGAAGACGGTCACCCCGGCAGACTCCGGCACCAAGACGGTGACGGAGACGAACTCCGCCACCTTCGACGACGCCGGCCGCACCGCCACGCGCACGATCAACGGTGACTCCCAGTCCTTCGTGTACGACGGCGAGGGTCTGCTGACCTCGGTGTCCGGCTTCGGAGCGGGCAAGGGAGCCGTCACCGGACCGGGCGGCCTGTGCCTGGACGACGCCGGCGCCGGAACGGCCGACGGCACGGTCATCCAGATCTACACCTGCAACGGCAGCCCCGCGCAGAAGTTCAGCGCGAACGGCGGCAAGCTGACGGTGCTGGGCAAGTGCGTGACGGCGGCGGGTACGACGTCCGGCTCGGCGATCACCCTGAAGACCTGCGTGCCCGACGCTTCCGCCCAGTCCTTCGTCCTCCGCGCGGACGGCACGTTCTACAACGCGGCCTCGAAGCTCTGCCTCAACGCCCCCGCGACCACGGCAGGCACGGACCTGACGCTGGCCGCGTGCACAGCGAGCGCGTCGACGCAGAAGTTCGCCCTCTCGGCGAGCACGTCGTACCTGTACGACGCTGACGGCAACCGGATCGCGAAGACGACCGGCGGCTGGACCACGCTGTATCTGGGGGAGACGGAGGTCTCGGCCTCCCAGTCGAACACCGCCACCAGGGCTGTGCGCACCTACGCCCAGGCGGGCGCCCCCACAGTGGTCCGCTACACCTCCAGCGCCACCTCGTCCCAGACCCTGGCCGCGCAGATCAGCAACACCCAGGGCACCGGCACGATTCAGATCAAGCTGGCGTCCGGGATGGCGATCGTGTCCCGGTCGTACGACGCGTGGGGCAACCTGCGCGGTGACCAGGCCGGTCCGGCCGCATGGGCGGGTTCGAGGACGTACATCGGCGGCGCGGACGAGTCCAGTACGGGCTTGATCCACTTGGGCGCGCGGGACTACGACCCGGTGACGGGCCGCTTTACGACCATCGACCCGGTGATGGACCTCTCCGATCTCCTGCAGCTGGGCGGTTACGCGTACGCGGACAACAGCCCGGTGACGAAGGAGGACCCGAACGGGCAGTTCTGGAGCTGGTCCCAGATCAGGCACAAGGCCTGGCAGGCAACCAAGGCCGTCCCGCACGCCCTCTACGAGTACTCCGGCGCTGCGGACGCCGTGAGCTGCTACACCAACCCGACCCTGAGGGCCTGCCTGATGACCTCGGTCACGGTTGGCGTCCTCGTCGTCACCCGAGGCCAGGGAGAGCCGGCTCTGCTCGTGACCAGGGCCGAGCTGGCCCTGGGGAGTCGCCTGTTCCTCCAGGGCGCGGAACAGGCGGCCGTGAAGTCCGCGGCCAAGGAGTCGGTCGCCCCCGCGGTGAAGGCGGTGGAGAAGAAGGTCGTCAAGACCGCCGAGGAGAAGGCGGCCAAGGCGGTCGAGAAGAAGACGGCCGCCAAGGCGACGGAGAGGTCGGCGGCGAAGACGGCGGAGAAGGACGCGGGCAGGGCCTCAGACGCGGGCGAGGACGCCGTCGAGGCGGGCGGCAAGTGCAACAGCTTCACGCCGAACACCCGGGTCCTGCTGGCGAACGGCAAGTCCAAGGCCATCAAGGACCTCCGCCCCGGTGACAAGGTGAAGTCCACCGACCCGGTGCTGGGCGCCCTGAGCACCCAGACGGTCACCGCCACGATCAAGGGTCACGGCACCAAACACCTGGTCCGCCTGACCCTGTCCAACGGTAAGTCCATCACCGCCACCGCCGGCCACCCGATCTGGCTCCCGAAGGAACACCGCTGGGCGAAGTCGAGCGAACTGCGGTCGGGGGACTGGCTCCAGACGTCGGCGGGGACGTACGTCCAGGTCGCGGCGGTGAAGGCGTGGACCCAGAGGGCGACCGTCAACAACCTGACGGTGTCCAGCACGCATACGTATTACGTGCTGGCGGGGGCCATCTCGGTCTTGGTGCACAATTGCGATGAGGCCGTCAAGGACGAGCTGACGCAACTCGGCCGGGCCCGGATCGAAGAGGTCAAGACCAATCTTTCCGAGGATGAGGCTCTTCCGGGCGCGTTCAGCGTAGGACGTGACCGCATTACTGGGAAGGTCTACTACGGTGAGAGTGGGCCTGCTACCGGACACCATCCCGATGTGATCTCCCGGCTGCCAGCGGAATCCCAGCTCCCTAACGGTCGCCCCCCCGGCGTTTGTGCAGAGGCGCGTATGTGTACCAATGCCCTGAACGACGGAGCCTCGTTGGAGAATCTGGACATCATCACACTCAACCAGAAGGGTAAAAAATTCAAAATGTGCCCGAATTGTCAAACTTGGGTTCCGGAGGCAGTAGGGAAGGTCCTCACCGGATGAGCGGGGCCCGCGAAATCACCCGGCTTGAGAAACTGCGTGACGCGTTCCCCGGCGCGGTTCGCGTGGGCCTGGGGGAAGCGTCTGTCGATGACGTCTCCAGTCTCTACGAAAGTGCCGGATACTTCGTCGGTCCAGAGTTGCGCAGATTCCTTACAGAGTATCGAGAGGTTTCCCTGACCTGGCTGTACCGAGGCATTGAGGTAGAAGTGACTATCAGTGCCGAAGAAGCGCTCTCTTTCTATCCCGGGAACATTCGAATTTACTCACGTAAGGTGGGTCTCCCCCTGACTCCTGTCGGCTCTGCATTCGCCACCGAAGAGGTTGTGTTGATTGCTAATGATGGGGATATATTTCTCGCCGGGGATGCGGGAATGCAGCGCGTCGGTAATGGATTCGTGCAATCCATGCGGGCTCTGATTTCCGGCGATTGGGACAAAACGTTCTTCTGATCGAAGAACGTTTTGGTGAGAGCGGGAAGAACGATCAGGGGGAGCGCTCTGCGGGGCCGTGGACGTGTAGGTCCGTGGCCTTGTCCTTGGTCACTTTGCCAGCGACAAGCCGCGTGGTTCCTGCGGGGCGGTGCCAGCCCTCACCGTGGGCACCTTCACGCCGTATGGCAAGACCGTCCCGGACTGAAGCTCGACCGGGGGCATGGCGACTTCGACCGGAACAGTTACGGCGATCTGGCCGTCAGCGACACCCCGTACAACGAACATGCCGGTTCGGTCGTCACGCTGTGAGGCGGGATCAGGGATGCCGCGAGTTCGTACCGGTTGAGCCGGTCCACCGTCGGCGTTACCACCGTCGCTGCCGCGGAGGCCGCGACGTGTCCCCGTCCTAATGGGCGTAAGCAGGGCTGGGACTCGGGCCCGTTAGGTGTCCGTGCTCGCAGATTTCCCGCCGTAGTCGCACACGGTCACCCTCCGGTGTTTGTCCGGTGCTGTCCGGGCTTGTCGGGGTGGGCTCCGTGGGTAGGGCGGCCGTGTGGCGCAGTGGGACTACGGAGGGGGCGCGATGGTCGACCGTGAGGCGGGGCGGCTCAAGGGGGAGGCGGACGAGCCGGGGTGGGAGGTCGATCCGGACGACGAGTGGGGGCTCGCGGTCATCGCGACCGTGGGGCGGCAGCTGAGGCTCCGGCGGGAGGCGGCGGGGCTGCGGGCCGGGGAGTTCGGGGAGCGGGTCGGGTACGGCGAGGACATGGTCTACAAGATCGAGGGCGGGAAGCGGATTCCCCGGCCCGAGTATCTGGACGACGCCGACCGGGTGTTGGAGGCGGGTGGGCTCCTCTCCGCGATGAAGGAGGACGTGGAGAAGGTCCGGTACCCGAAGAAGGTGCGGGCCCTCGGGGAGTTGGAGGCGAAGGCCGTCGAGCTCCAGCTCTACGACCCCCTCAACATCCACGGGCTGCTCCAGACGCCGGAGTACGCGCGCGGGCTGCTGCTGATGCGGCGCCCCGCGTACAGCTCGGACGAGGTCGAGCGGTTCATCGCCGCGCGAGTGGCCCGCGGGGCCGTCTTCGAGCGGGATCCGGCGCCCGAGATCGGGTTCGTGGTGGAGGAGTGGTCGCTTCGGCGGCCGCTGGGCGGGCGGGCGGTGCTGCGGAATCAGCTCGCACATCTTCTTGAGGTGGCGCGGTTGCGGAACGTCGAGCTTCAGGTGATGCCGATGGATCGGGAGGAGCACGCGGGCACCGACGGCGGCATCGACGTGCTGAAGTTCGCCGATGGTTCGGCCGTGGGGCGCTCGCCTGTTGTGGCACACGGGCGGCCGGTCCACGAGCCCAAGCACCTCCGTATCCTTGAGCTGCGGTACGGAATCATCCGGGCTCAGGCGCTCACTCCTCGTGAGTCACTGGCCTTCGTCGAGCATCTGCTGGGGGAGACATGATCCACGACACCGACTCCGCGTTGCAGTGGTTCAAGAGCAGCTACAGCAGCGGCAGTGAGGGCGACTCCTGCGTTGAGGTCGCCACGACCCCCGGCACGGTCCACGTCCGCGACTCCAAGTTCCGCGAGGCCGGTCCCCGTTTCGCGCTGACGCCGGGGGCCTGGGCCCGTTTCCTGCCGTTCGCGTCGGAGGACTGACTGGGTGTGACGGCGGCGCGGGTGAGCGTGGGGCTGGTGTTGCCCCCGGGTTCTTGGAAAGCCTTGATCACGCGTGGGGCCGGTCGGTGGGCCAACGGCACGTGACCGACCCCGTTTTGGGCGGCCGGGGTCGTCGCATCGGCCCGGTCGCCGACGCCCCCGGCTGCCATCCACGTCCGCGACTCCAAGCCCCCGGCCACCGGCCGTACCTTCCACCTCACGCCCTCCGCCTGGGCCGCCTCCACCGCCGCAGTGAAGCTCCCGGCGGTCGCCGATCCGCTGAGTGGAACAGGACACGACACCCGGCTCCGAGCGCAGCAGGCTGCGCAGTGCAACGTCCAGCGAGAGAGCCGGAGAAGACGGATGTCCAAACGACGTGGCCTGTTGGCGCTTCTCACCGCCGGGTTCGCGATGCTGACCATCGCCTCGGTCAGCACACCCGCGCAGGCGGCGGGGTTCACCCCGATCAACGTCTGGAAGTCGAGCCACTGCCTCGACAACGCCACCGAGAACTGGTCGAAGCTCCATATGTGGAAATGCACCGGCGGTCCCGAGCAGAAATGGCTGGAGGGGTTCAACACCACCACCGGCTACTTCACCTTCACCAACCAGAACACGGGACGGTGCATCACGGCGCCCGCCTCGGGCACCGGGACGGTCACCGTGCAGTTCTGCAACGCCGCCGCGGCCAACCAGCAGTGGCGGGTGTACTTCGCGGACAACCCGGAGGGCCCGCCCTCGGGCTGGTACGACGTCTGGCAGAACGTGTCGAGCGGGTTCTGTCTGTCGACGCCGAGCGTGGCCAACGGCACGCTCCTTCAGACGACCCCCTGTGATCCTTCCGACCAGTACGACCGGTGGCACACCCAGTAGGAGGGGGTAAGCGGAACGGAAGACCCCTGGGGGCGGTGTTCAGCGGTGGCCCAGTGCCCCGCTGATCGCCGCCCCCGCGCGCCGTGCCGCGTCGGCGAGCCGTTCCAGGTGGTGCGACGGGTCGGTCAGCACGCTCAGCGCCGCTGTCGGCGCACGGTCCGCGCCGTACAGCGGCACGGCCACACAGCACACGCCCTCCAGCACCTGCTCCCGGTCGAAGGCGGCGCCCAGGTCCCGTATCGCCTCCGCCTCGCGCTGCCAGACGGCGGGCAGCGGGCCCAACGGAAGTCCGGGGCGGGCCCCGGCGAGCAGGACCTTTCCCGCCGCCGTGTACCAGGGCCAGGTCGCCTCGGTGTCCGGCGAGCCGATGGACGAGGCCCGGCCGGGCGTCCAGTCCAGGATCAGGGTCTGGCCCTGCCACAGCACACTGAGGCCGACCGCCATCCCGGTGGCGGCGGCCAGCCGTCTCGCCGGTTCGCGCGCGGCCGCCCGCAGGCCAGGCAGCGGCTGCCAGCGCTGCCCCAGCTGGTACACGCGCGGGCCGATCCCGTAGCCGACGCCGTTGCGCTGCACCGCGCCGAGCTCGATGAGCTGCTCCAGCAGCCGGTACGCGGTCGTCTTCGGCAGCCCGCACTCCGCCGCCAGCCTGGTCAGCCTCGCCCCCTCGGCCCGCTCCATCGCTCTCAGCAGCGCGAACGCGCCCTCCAGTACGCCACGCCCGCCGGCCCCGGTCATGGGCGCGGATGTGGACACCGATGTCGCCTGGTTCATCGGCGGATCCCCCGTTTTCTCTTTGGTCGGGCGCCTCCCGCTCCCCCGTGGCGGGAGGCGCTCGACCAGGGTGGGGGGCGGGTCTGGGGCGGGAGGTTGCCGAAAGGTTGTCGCGCCGCGTTCTCCCGCGGGCATTCTGTGGACAAAATGTGCCTGGGGGGTGGAACTCTTGGTTCAGTTACGGCTGTTGGGACCAATCGAGCTGGAGCTCCGGGGACGGGTCGAGGAGCTCGGGCCGCCGCAGCGGCGTGCCGTGGTGGCCGCTCTCGCGGTGGACGCCGGTCGGCCGGTCCCGGTCGACGTACTGACCGAGAGGATCTGGGGTGCCGATCCGCCGTCCGGTGCGCGGCGGGCTCTGTACGCCCATATCGCCAGGATCCGGCGGGTCTGCGAGCGGACGGGCGACGCCGGCGAGGAGCCGTTACGGCTGCTGCGGCGTTCCGGTGGGTATCAGCTGGAGGCGGGCCAGGACCAGGTTGACCTGCACCGGTTCCGTCGGCTGGACGAGCTGGCCCGGCGGCCGGGACAGCCCGCCGGTACACAGGTGTCGCTGCTGCGGGAGGCGCTCGCCCTCTGGCGCGGCGAACCGCTGACCGGGCTGGACGGTCCGTGGGCCGGGCGGGTACGGCAGGCATGGCACCGCCGACGTGTCGACGCGGCCGTTCTGCTGGCCGAGGGAGAACTCCGCGAGGGCGACCCCGCCGCCGTCGTACAGCCGCTGACCGACCTGCTGGGGGAGTACCCCCTGGCGGAGCCCCTGGCCGAGGTGCTGATGAGGGCACTGCACGCCGTGGGGGACAGCGCGGGGGCGCTGAACTGCTTCGCGGAGATCAGGCACCGGCTGGCGGAGGAGCTGGGGGCGGACCCGGGAGAACGGCTCGGCGGGACGCACGCGGCGATCCTGCGGGGGCGGAGATTCGGCGGGGGCGGGCGCACGACGTCCGCCGGGGACCCCGTGGGGGCAGGGCGGCCGGTCCAGGGCGGGCGGCGTCTCGGAGCGGACGCAGGCCCATCCGGGACGTATGCCACCGGTGGGGCGCGGAGCCCGGTCGGTGCGCCGACTGCGACGGAACCCGCCCTGCCGTCCTCGGGCGCCCCCGTTCGGACGACACGCGTCGCTCCCTCCGCGCCGCCTGTGGCGCCCGCTGCCGCGCCTCCGGACGAGGTCGCCGCCGTCCGGCCCCCGGCCCCGGCAGCCCCCGCGGCGTCCGGCGAGAGGCGTTCCGGCACCGGGGCGCCGCCGCGGCCCTCGCTCGACATCCCGGCTCAACTCCCCATGAGCGTGGGGGGCTTCACCGGTCGGGTCGAAGAGCTCGCACGGCTCCACGATCTCCTGGCCGAGGTCGAGCGGCAGCCGACGGCCGTTGTCGTCTCGGCCCTCTCCGGCACCGCCGGCGTGGGCAAGACCGCGCTGGCGGTGCACTGGGCGCGACAGGTGCGGACGGAGTTTCCGGACGGACAGGTGTACGTGAACCTGCGGGGCTTCGACCCGGGCGGCGCCGCGGTGGGTGCCGCCGAGGCGATCCGCGGGTTCCTCGACGCCTTCGGGGTGCCCGCGAACCGGGTGCCGCGTGGCCTCGACGCCCAGGCGGCGCTCTACCGCAGTCTGCTGGCCGGCCGGCGGGTACTGATCGTGCTCGACAACGCCCGGGACGCGGACCAGGTGCGCCCACTGCTGCCCGGGGCGCCCGGCTGTCTGGCACTCGTCACCAGCCGCAACCGGCTCACCGGACTGGCGGTCACCGAAGGCGCCCATCTGCTCCCCGTCGACCTGCTCGCCCCGGCCGAGGCCCGCGAACTGCTGGCGGCGCGGCTCGGGGCGGTCCGGACGGCCGCCGAGCCCGCGGCGGTGGACGAGATCGTCGTGCGATGCGCCGGGCTGCCGTTGGCCCTGGCCGTCGTGGCCGCCCGTGCCTCCGGCCGGCCCGGACTGCCGCTCGCCGGGCTCGCCAAGGAGCTGCGGACGGCCGACCGCCGACTGGACCCGCTGGACGGCGGCGACTCGCTCACCGGAGTGCGGTCGGTGTTCCAGTGGTCGTACCGGCTGCTGAGCCCGGCGGCCGCCCGGCTCTTCCGGCTGCTGGGCCTGCACCCCGGACCCGACACCGCCGTACCGGCCGCGGCGGCCCTGGCCGGGGTCACCGCCCCCGAGGCGCGGACCCTGCTCGCCGAACTCACCGAGGCGCAGCTGCTCACCGAGCACCGGCCCGGCCGGTACACCTTCCACGACCTGCTGCGCGCGTACGCCGCCGAGCTGACCGCCGTACACGACAGCGACGACACCCGGCGCAGCGCCGTCCACCGGCTGCTCGACCACTACCTCCACACCGCCTATGCCGCCGACGCGCTGCTGACCCGGCGGCGGGACCCGATGGCGCTCGCCCCGGCGCTGCCCGGCGCCCTGCCGGGACGGCCCACCGGGCCCGACGAGGCGCTGGCCTGGTTCGCCGCCGAGTACTCCGTCCTGCTGTCCGCGGTGCAGCACGGGCAGCCCGGTTTCGAGGCCCACACCTGGCAGCTGGCCACCACGCTCGGCACCTTCCTGGAACGGCAGGGGCACTGGCAGGCGCTGGCCGACGCGCACACCACCGCCCTGGACTGCGCCCGGCGCGGCCACGACAAGACCGGTCAGGCCAACGCCCACCGCGGCCTCGGGCTCGCCTGGCACCGGCTGGGCAACGTCGACCGCGGCCGTGAGCACTATCTGCTGGGCCTCGCCCTGTTCGAGGAGCTGGGCAACGACGCCGGACAGGCCCGGATCCGCCAGAACCTGGCCATCGCGGACTCGGCGCGGGGTGACCACGCGGAGGCGCTGGAGCACGCCCGGCTGAGCCTCGACCACTTCCGCGCCGCGCACGACCGCGGCGGACAGGCCATCGCCCTGAACGAGATCGGCTGGTACCTCGCCAAACTCGGCGACCACCGCGAGGCGCTCACCTCCTGCCGGCAGGCCCTCGCCGCCGTACAGGAGATCGGTGACCTCAATGGCGAGGCACACACCTGGGACAGCCTCGGCTACGTCCACCGCCTCCTCGGGCGGTTCGCGGAGGCGGTGGACTGCTACGAGCAGGCGCTACGGCTGTTCAGGAAGACCGGGGACCGGCGCAGCGAGGCGATCGGCCTGGCCTACCTGGGTGACACCCTCGATGCGGCGGGGGAGCCGGAGGCGGCGCGCGGCGCCTGGACGCGGGCGCTGGCCGTCTTCGACGAGTTGGGCCTGCCGGAGGCGGACCCCCTGCGCGACCGGCTCCGCCGCCCTCCGCCTTCGTAGCCCCTTTGTGGTCAGGGCACCTCCAGGATCGTGTCGATGATTCCCTGGGCGTATGCCTGGAGCTGCTCGGACCGTTTCTGGCTGAACTTCTTGATGAACCCCGGAGTCGGAAGGAAGTTCCGCGCGGCGCCTTTGGCCGCCCGTTCCTCCGGCGTCTGGGGCAGGGGCAGGGGCTTCCCGCTTTCGGACATCACCTGCACCCCGTCGAGGAAGGCCCAGCTCTGCTGGTTGTCGTCGACCTCGACGGTGAACACGGGCGCCCCGGGACGTGCACCCGGGCCCTTCGAGGAGGGGACGTCGACGGGTCCCCAGTCGCCGAGCGAGAAGGCCTCGGGCGTCGTGCTCGCCTTGGCGTAGTGGACGACGGGAACGGCCTCGGTCACGTGGTTGCCGCGTACGAGCGCCGGGTCCAGCCGGGCGACGGCCTGGGCGGCCTTGAGGGCGAGAGCGTCATCCGCCCTGCCGTCCTGGGTACGGGCCGAGTCGAAGCGCCGGTTCGTCCCCTTGCCGTCCTTTCCCGCGCTCTGCACCGGGAAGGCCGGGTCCAGGAGAGGGTCGAACTTGCAGGTCTCCAGGTCGAACTTCGGGCAGTCCTTGCCGAGCTGGTATCTCGGGTCGACGAAGATGCCCGGGAAGTTCACCCCCTTGATGGCGGAGACGCCGTCCCAGTTCTTGATCTCGTCGTCGCTCATACCGGTCTGGGCCTTTCTGCCCTTCACGTCGTCCCTGGTCACCGGATGGGTGCCGTGGACGCTGACGATCCTGATCGGCTGGAACCGCTCGACGAACTGGATGACGTACCGGATCTCCGGCAACTGGGGCAGCGTCCGTTTGTCCTCCCTCAGCTCAGTGCCGGCCCGGTCGATCAGCAGCCCCTTCCGCAGGGCGCTCAACGGCTCTCCCGGCGGGGGGAAATGGCGGGCGGGGTGAAGGACCACCCCCGGGCTGCCGGGGCGCGGGACCTCCCGCCAGGTGTTGCCCGTGTCGCCCCGCTTCCACTCGTCGGCCCTTGCCTGGAGACCGCGTTCGGGGAAGACGTCGGGGATGACGACCGCCCCCAAGCGGGTCGGCCTGGTGCGGGCCGCCAGCTTGGTCCGGATCCAGTGCGCCACCTCGATGCCGCCCTGCTCGCTCTCGTGGATGCCGGCCACGATGAGCACGAACCGCGGTTCCGTGCCGAAGAAGACATAGCTGTTCGCCGTCATGAAGGGTCACCGGCCCTTCACTGGGGGGTCCAGTTGCCGTGGCTGTCGAGTTTCCCGAAGTCGGGGGTCCACTTGCCGGCCACGATGCGGCCGGGCACCCACATGTCCTGGCCGTTGACCTGGAACTTGCGCCACTCCGGCAGCGTGTCGTCCGCCCTGAGACGGACGAGGGTGGTCGGCAGCGTGACCTCCCAGGGATCGCCCTGCGGCACCTCGCCGCCGGGCGCGTCGTCGCGCGCGCGGATCTCCTCGGTGATCGGGAGGTAGTCGGTGTCGGTGATGCCGGGCACGGCACCGCCGTTCCAGATCTGCCCCGTCATGAGGAAGTACCGTACGTCGCCCTCCAGTTGGGGCCGTACCGGTACGACGACCCGGGCGGCGCCCGCCTTCAGGAACTCGGCGAACAGCGGGTCGGGGTCGTCGGCGAGCGCGTTGGCGTACCACGTCTCGCGGCGGGCCCAGTAGTACGGGTAGAACACGTACATCATGTGTTCCCACTCGAAGGCCTGCTCGAAGAAGCGGATGAACCCCTCCTGGTCGGAGCCGACGAGGTTCTGGTTCGGGAGCTGCGGAACGTTCGGGCGCGGGAAGGCGGGCGCCGTGGAGTTCACCCTGACGTCGTCGATGTCGGCGTCGTGGAGATCGGTGCCCGACAGCAGGGAGATGCACGCCTTCTTGAGTTCCGCACGCTCGATCAGCCTGTTCTGCGCCGGATTGCGGCCGAGCGAGACGGTGGCGGCGGCCTGCACCGCCTGGGCTTTCACCTTGTCCTGGTAGCCGCTGACCAGGTTCTCGTGCGCGTTGACCAGCGAGTTGTACGTGTCGAGCCGCCACTGCTCCACCGCGGTGTCGGTCCGTGCGCACGTCACCTCGACCGTGACCGCGAAGTCCCGCGCCTGCTGGGTCTCCACGGCGATGGGCATGCTGCCCTGCTCGTTGATCACCGTGTTGGCGGGGTCGGGCAGCAGCGCGGCGTTCGGCGGCAGGGTGCCGGCGCCCTTGCACTCGAAGCGGTGCTTGCCGACGAACACCCACATCCGTTCGTCGCCGTCCTCCTCCTCGTAGAGGGTGAAGGCGCCCTGGGCGGTGATGGCGGTGGCCTGGTAGCCCTGCGGGATCGTCAGGTCGTCCACGACCGCGAGATGGTCGTGGTCGTCCTTGTTGCCGGTCAGACTCTTGGTGACGGTGGTGAACGGCTCCGGGGGTGCGTTGACGCCCAGGGCGCCGTACTTGCCCATGAACGTGCCGTAGTACGTGGGCGAGAGGGGTTCGAACGACACGTCGGCGGGGGTGATCGGACGGGAGACGACATCCGACTTGAGGAGGCCTTCCGGGTCGAGGTCCCCGGGCTGGACCGGTCGCCAGTGCGGCGCGGCCGTGCCGTCGTTGACGACGACGAAGGGCTCGGGCGGGGTGATCGCCGCCTGGACGCCCTTCACGGTGGTGGCGTCGACGACGAAGGCGGCCGGCTCCGGGACCGTCAGGTCGAACATGAGGCGGCTGCCGTAGTTGAAGGTCTGTGCCTCGTAGACCTTGTTCATCCACTGGTAGACGCCGCTCACGTTCGCGTTGCCCGGGCCGGTGTTCTCGAACGAGTGCAGCTCCCGGTCCTTGAGCACCTCGATCGTGCGGGTGGTCTCCTGCCGCCGTACGGTCTCGGTGACCTTCGTCGCCGCCCGGTTCGTCACATCCCTCGCGTGATCGGTCGCGACCTTGGCGGACTCCTCCTTGGACAGCTGGTAGGCCACGCCGGCGTTCGCGTTGATCTCCACGGCACCGTACTTCGCCGACACGTTCACGCCGCCGGTGATCGACAGATCCTCGCTGACGGTGTTCTGCACCTCGTTCTTGAAGTCGAACCGCTCGGTCACGTCGAGCGAGGTCGTCGTCTCCGTCGTCTTCGAGGTCTCCGTCACCACCGTGGTGTCGATGGTCAGGTTGTGGTGGGTGAGCTTCTCCCGCTTCTCGCCCTTGAGGATGTTCTCGATGTCGGCGACATCCCCGGGCTCGTACCGGGTGAGCCGTTGCTTCACGACGAGCAGGTCCCCGACCCCGACCGGTTGCGGCAGCCCACCGCGCAACGGGAACACGGTGGTCGGCAGCACCAGCGACTCGCTCAGCGAGCGCTGGATCTCACCGGCGCCCTCCAGCGAGGCGTCAGCGGCGGCCACCCGGGTGATCAGCCCCGTCAGCCGGGTGAGCCGGGCGAGGTCGCTGATCGGATGCGAGCGCGTGGCCGGCAGCAGGAAGAGGGCGACGATCGTGTCGTGCACGTTCTGCACGAAGAGCTTGAAATTCGCGTCCGCCGCCAGGACCTGCGGTGTCTTCCCGAACCCCGACTTGATGACCGCGCTCAGGTCCGCGGCGTGCAGCGCCGTGGCCGCGGTCGCGGCCAGCTTGTCGTAGGCGCCCTGGTCCGGGATCGCGTCGCTCTCCTTGATGAACCCCGGGCCGTAGTCGCCGACCAGATAGCGCCCGGCGACCTGCCGCGCGGCGTCGACCGGGCTCTCGCTCTGCCGGGCCGATGCCAGCGCCTTCTGGAACGCGCTGGACGACTGCAGATCTATGGAATGCGCGGGTGCGGTGCGCGCGGGCGCGCGCAGCGCAACGAAACGGAACAGATCAGTCACTTTTCCCCCGTTGTACGCGTGTAGGACGTACGCGTGCGAGACGCGTGCCGGGGAGTCTTACGCGTCGCTTTCGCTGATCGGTACCCTTTGGGTGGAACGGGGGCGGTTTGTTCCGGTGAGCGGTCCGCGTGTTTGACCTGCGTCACTCTCGGGGTATTGTCTCCGGCTCGATTGGCCAGGCCCGTGCCCCGTATGGCAGACTAGCGGGGTTGCTCGGTCGAGTGTTGATGCTGCGCGCCTCCCGCCGGGGGGACCGGAAGCGAGTCCCACAGTACTCGTCGCCCTAACTGCCTTACGGCAGCGCTGGGGCGGACGTACGGGAATCTTCCGGGAAGTGTGGTGCGGCACTGGCCAGGCACCCGGTGAACCTCTTTCCAAAGGCAAGGATGTTCGAACAAGGGACATCTGTGTCAGTGAGAGTGCGACACGCCCGACCGCGTGGGTCGGAGGAGGTCAACGGAACACCGGGTTCCAGAGCTGTAGAGAGACAGGACTACTGAGTAGCCATGGCGGGACAGAAGATCCGCATCCGGCTCAAGGCCTACGACCACGAGGTCATCGACTCCTCGGCGAAGAAGATCGTCGAGACGGTGACCCGTACTGGTGCGTCGGTCGCGGGCCCGGTGCCGCTGCCCACTGAGAAGAACGTGTACTGCGTCATCAAGTCGCCGCACAAGTACAAGGACTCGCGCGAGCACTTCGAGATGCGCACGCACAAGCGCCTGATCGACATCCTCGACCCGACCCCCAAGACCGTTGACTCTCTGATGCGACTCGACCTCCCGGCCGGTGTCGACATCGAGATCAAGCTCTGAGGCCGGTGATCTGAACGATGGCTAAGCAGATCAAGGGCATCCTGGGCGAGAAGCTCGGCATGACGCAGGTGTGGGACGAGAACAACCGTGTTGTTCCGGTCACCGTCGTCAAGGCCGGCCCCAACGTCGTGACCCAGGTCCGTACGAACGACGCCGACGGCTACGAGTCCGTCCAGATCGCGTTCGGCGAGATCGACCCCCGCAAGGTGAACAAGCCCCTCAAGGGCCACTTCGCCAAGGCCGATGTCACCCCGCGTCGCCACCTCGTCGAGATCCGCACCGCGGACGCCTCCGAGTACACCCTCGGCCAGGAGATCACCGCTGAGGTGTTCGAGGCCGGGATCAAGGTCGACGTGACCGGCAAGAGCAAGGGCAAGGGCTTCGCCGGTGTCATGAAGCGTCACAACTTCAAGGGCCTCGGCGCCGGTCACGGCACCCAGCGCAAGCACCGCTCGCCCGGTTCCATCGGTGGCTGCGCCACCCCGGGCCGCGTGTTCAAGGGCCTCCGCATGGCGGGTCGTATGGGCAACGAGCGGGTCACCACCCAGAACCTGACCGTTCACGCCGTTGACGCGGAGAAGGGCCTGCTGCTCATCAAGGGCGCGGTTCCTGGTCCGAACGGCGGCCTCGTCCTGGTCCGCACCGCGGCCAAGGGGGCCTGAGGATATGAGCACCATTGACATTCTGTCGCCCTCCGGCGACACCGCCGGGACCGTCGAGCTCCCGGCCGAGATCTTCGACGTCGAGAAGGTCAGCATCCCGCTGATCCACCAGGTCGTCGTCGCGCAGCTGGCCGCTGCCCGTCAGGGCACGCACAAGACCAAGACGCGTGGCGAGGTCCGTGGTGGCGGCAAGAAGCCGTACCGCCAGAAGGGCACCGGCCGCGCCCGTCAGGGTTCGACCCGTGCGCCGCAGTTCGCCGGCGGTGGCGTCGTCCACGGCCCCGTGCCGCGTGACTACTCGCAGCGGACCCCGAAGAAGATGAAGGCCGCGGCCCTGCGCCACGCCCTCACCGACCGGGCCCGCCACAACCGGATCCACGTCGTCTCCGGCGTCGTCGAGGGTGAGAACCCGTCGACGAAGGCCGCCCGGACGCTGTTCGGCAAGATCTCGGAGCGCAAGAACCTGCTCCTGGTCGTCGACCGCGCCGACGAGGCCTCGTGGCTGTCCGCCCGCAACCTGCCCCAGGTCCACATCCTGGAGCCGGGCCAGCTGAACACGTACGACGTTCTCGTCTCGGACGACGTGGTCTTCACCCAGGCCGCCTTCGAGTCCTTCGTGTCCGGCCCGAAGGCCAACGACACCGAAGGGAGCGAGGCCTGATGGCTACGCGTCACCCGAGCATCGCCTCCAAGGCTGCGAAGGCCGCCAAGGCCGCGCGCGTCGCCAAGGCGCGCCGCCACGCCGCCGAGGGCAAGAACACCGTCGTCACCCCGGCCAGCAAGGCGTACACGGACCCCCGTGACGTGCTGCTGAAGCCGGTCGTGTCCGAGAAGAGCTACGCGCTTCTCGACGAGGGCAAGTACACGTTCATCGTGGCTCCGGGCGCCAACAAGACCCAGATCAAGCAGGCCGTCCAGGCGGTCTTCTCGGTCAAGGTCACCGGCGTCAACACGATCAACCGCCAGGGCAAGCGCAAGCGGACCCGCACTGGCTTCGGCAAGCGTGCCGACAGCAAGCGCGCGATCGTGACCCTTGCCGAGGGCGACCGTATCGACATCTTCGGCGGTCCGACCGCGTAAGCGGGTCGGATCGTCCGATATCGGACGAGGACTGAGAAATGGGAATCCGCAAGTACAAGCCGACTACGCCGGGCCGTCGTGGCTCCAGCGTCGCCGACTTCGTCGAGGTCACGCGGTCCACGCCGGAGAAGTCGCTGGTCCGCCCGCTGCACAGCAAGGGCGGCCGTAACAACGCCGGTCGTGTGACCGTTCGCCACCAGGGTGGCGGACACAAGCGCGCCTACCGTGTCATCGACTTCCGTCGCCATGACAAGGACGGCGTGCCGGCGAAGGTCGCGCACATCGAGTACGACCCCAACCGCACCGCGCGCATCGCGCTGCTGCACTACGCGGACGGCGAGAAGCGCTACATCCTCGCCCCGCGCAACCTGCAGCAGGGTGACCGCGTCGAGAACGGTCCCGGGGCCGACATCAAGCCGGGCAACAACCTGGCGCTCCGCAACATCCCGGTCGGTACCACGATCCACGCGATCGAGATCCGTCCCGGTGGCGGCGCCAAGTTCGCCCGCTCCGCCGGTGCCTCGGTGCAGCTGCTCGCGAAGGAGGGCACGATGGCCCACCTTCGTATGCCGTCCGGCGAGATCCGCCTGGTCGACCAGCGCTGCCGCGCCACGGTCGGCGAGGTCGGCAACGCCGAGCAGAGCAACATCAACTGGGGCAAGGCCGGCCGCAAGCGCTGGCTGGGCGTCCGCCCGACCGTTCGCGGTGTGGCGATGAACCCGGTTGACCACCCGCACGGTGGTGGTGAGGGCAAGACCTCCGGTGGTCGCCACCCGGTCAGCCCCTGGGGTCAGAAGGAGGGTCGTACTCGTTCGCCGAAGAAGGCTTCGAACAAGTACATCGTCCGCCGCCGCAAGACGAACAAGAAGCGCTAGGAGCGGGTTTAGATGCCGCGCAGTCTCAAGAAGGGGCCCTTCGTCGACGACCACCTGATCAAGAAGGTGGACGCCCAGAACGAAGCCGGTTCCAAGAACGTCATCAAGACCTGGTCCCGTCGCTCGATGATCGTCCCGGCCATGCTCGGCCACACGATCGCGGTGCACAACGGCAAGACCCACATCCCGGTGTTCGTCACCGAGTCGATGGTCGGCCACAAGCTCGGCGAGTTCTCGCCGACGCGCACCTTCCGGGGTCACGTCAAGGACGACCGGAAGTCGAAGCGCCGCTAGCAGCGGATCGCATTCAGACACGTAAGTAACTGAGAGGGACAACCATGGAAGCCAGGGCCCAGGCGCGGTACATCCGCGTTACGCCCATGAAGGCCCGCCGAGTGGTGGACCTTATCCGTGGCATGGATGCCACGGAGGCTCAGGCTGTTCTGCGATTCGCTCCGCAGGCAGCCTCAGTGCCCGTCGGCAAGGTGCTGGACAGCGCCATCGCCAACGCCGCGCACAACTACGACCACACCGACGCCGACAGCCTCTTCATCTCCGAGGCGTACGTCGACGAGGGCCCGACCCTGAAGCGGTTCCGGCCGCGCGCCCAGGGCCGTGCCTACCGGATCCGCAAGCGGACCAGCCACATCACCGTGGTCGTCAGCAGCAAGGAAGGAACCCGGTAATGGGCCAGAAGGTTAACCCGCATGGGTTCCGGCTCGGTGTCACCACGGACTTCAAGTCCCGGTGGTACGCCGACAAGCTGTACAAGGACTACGTCAAGGAAGACGTCGCCATCCGTCGGATGATGACGTCCGGCATGGAGCGCGCCGGCATCTCGAAGGTGGAGATCGAGCGCACCCGTGACCGTGTGCGTGTGGACATCCACACCGCTCGTCCGGGCATCGTCATCGGCCGCCGTGGCGCCGAGGCCGACCGCATCCGCGGTGACCTCGAGAAGCTCACGGGCAAGCAGGTCCAGCTGAACATCCTCGAGGTCAAGAACCCCGAGACCGACGCTCAGCTGGTTGCCCAGGCCGTCGCCGAGCAGCTCTCCTCCCGCGTCTCCTTCCGTCGGGCCATGCGCAAGAGCATGCAGTCCGCCATGAAGGCCGGCGCCAAGGGCATCAAGATCCAGTGCGGTGGCCGCCTCGGTGGCGCCGAGATGTCCCGCTCGGAGTTCTACCGCGAGGGCCGCGTGCCCCTGCACACGCTCCGCGCGAACGTGGACTACGGCTTCTTCGAGGCCAAGACGACCTTCGGCCGCATCGGTGTGAAGGTCTGGATCTACAAGGGCGACGTCAAGAACATCGCCGAGGTCCGCGCCGAGAACGCTGCCGCCCGTGCGGGCAACCGCCCGGCTCGCGGTGGCGGTGCCGACCGCCCGGCCCGTGGTGGCCGCGGTGGCGAGCGGCGCGGTCGCAAGCCGCAGCAGGCTGCCGGCGCCGAGGCCCCCAAGGCCGAGGCTCCCGCCGCCGCTCCGGCTGAGAGCACCGGAACGGAGGCCTGACCGACATGCTGATCCCCCGTAGGGTCAAGCACCGCAAGCAGCACCACCCGAAGCGCCGTGGTCAGGCCAAGGGCGGTACGACGGTCGCGTTCGGCGAGTACGGCATTCAGGCCCTCACGCCGGCGTACGTGACCAACCGCCAGATCGAGGCGGCCCGTATCGCGATGACCCGCCACATCAAGCGTGGCGGCAAGGTCTGGATCAACATCTACCCGGACCGTCCCCTCACCAAGAAGCCTGCCGAGACCCGCATGGGTTCCGGTAAGGGTTCGCCGGAGTGGTGGATCGCGAACGTGCACCCGGGCCGGGTCATGTTCGAGCTGTCGTACCCCAACGAGAAGATCGCCCGTGAGGCTCTGACTCGCGCAGCCCACAAGCTGCCGATGAAGTGCCGGATCGTCAAGCGCGAGGCAGGTGAAGCGTGATGTCGGCCGGTACCAAGGCGTCCGAGCTGCGCGAGCTGGGCAACGAGGAGCTTCTCAACAAGCTCCGCGAGGCCAAGGAAGAGCTGTTCAACCTCCGCTTCCAGGCGGCGACCGGTCAGCTCGAGAAC
This sequence comes from Streptomyces sp. NPDC057253, assembly GCF_042669125.1. Classification (NCBI taxonomy): domain Bacteria; kingdom Bacillati; phylum Actinomycetota; class Actinomycetes; order Kitasatosporales; family Streptomycetaceae; genus Streptomyces; species Streptomyces sp. NPDC057253. The sequence goes on from NZ_JBHUXV010000026.1 coordinate 47,519, forward strand.
CACGGTCGGCTCAAGGCCGTCCGTAAGGACATCGCGCGGATCTACACCCTGATGCGTGAGCGCGAGCTGGGCATCGAGACGGTGGAGAGCGCCTGATGAGTGAGAGCAACGTGACTGAGCAGACTGCAGAGGCCCGCGGCTTCCGCAAGACCCGTGAGGGTCTCGTCGTCAGCGACAAGATGGACAAGACCGTCGTCGTCGCCGTCGAGGACCGCGTCAAGCACGCGCTGTACGGCAAGGTCATCCGCCGTACCAACAAGCTCAAGGCGCACGACGAGCAGAACGCTGCCGGCGTCGGCGACCGGGTCCTCCTCGCGGAGACCCGCCCGCTGTCCGCCACGAAGCGCTGGCGCGTCGTCGAGATCCTCGAGAAGGCGAAGTAATCAAGCGGGGGTTCGCCCCCGCTGACCCCCCGCCGGGGCTTCGGCCCCGGCGGACAGGGTTCTTCTCTTCAAGAGGCGCAAGTAATTCCTGCGGGGCAAATCCGCAGGACGGTTCCGCCAGGCTCTCCGGTTCAACCCCCGGAGGGAACCGGCAGACAAACAGGAGATAGACGTGATCCAGCAGGAGTCGCGACTGCGTGTCGCCGACAACACTGGTGCGAAGGAGATCCTTTGCATCCGTGTGCTCGGTGGCTCCGGTCGCCGCTACGCGGGCATCGGTGACGTCATCGTCGCCACCGTGAAGGACGCGATCCCCGGTGGCAACGTGAAGAAGGGTGACGTCGTCAAGGCGGTCATCGTTCGCACCGTCAAGGAGCGCCGCCGTCCGGACGGCTCGTACATCCGCTTCGACGAGAACGCCGCCGTCATTCTGAAGAACGACGGCGACCCTCGCGGCACCCGCATCTTCGGCCCGGTCGGGCGTGAGCTGCGCGAGAAGAAGTTCATGAAGATCATCTCGCTGGCTCCGGAGGTGCTGTAAGCGTGAAGATCAAGAAGGGCGACCTGGTCCAGGTCATCACCGGTAAGGACAAGGGCAAGCAGGGCAAGGTCATCGCGGCCTTCCCCCGCGAGGACCGCGTCCTGGTCGAGGGTGTCAACCGGGTCAAGAAGCACACCAAGGCCGGCCCGACCGCTCGCGGTTCGCAGGCCGGTGGCATCGTCACGACCGAGGCCCCCATCCACGTCTCCAACGTCCAGCTGGTCGTGGAGAAGGACGGCAACAAGGTCGTCACGCGTGTCGGTTACCGCTTCGACGACGAGGGCAACAAGATCCGCGTTGCCAAGCGGACGGGTGAGGACATCTGATGGCTACCACCACGACTCCGCGTCTCAAGACGAAGTACCGCGAGGAGATCGCGGGCAAGCTGCGTGACGAGTTCAAGTACGAGAACGTCATGCAGATCCCCGGCCTCGTCAAGATCGTGGTCAACATGGGTGTGGGCGACGCCGCCCGCGACTCCAAGCTGATCGAGGGCGCCATCCGCGACCTCACCACGATCACCGGTCAGAAGCCGGCCGTCACCAAGGCCCGCAAGTCCATCGCGCAGTTCAAGCTGCGTGAGGGCCAGCCGATCGGTGCCCACGTCACGCTCCGTGGCGACCGCATGTGGGAGTTCCTGGACCGCACCCTGTCGCTCGCGCTGCCGCGCATCCGCGACTTCCGTGGTCTGTCCCCCAAGCAGTTCGACGGCCGTGGCAACTACACCTTCGGTCTCACCGAGCAGGTCATGTTCCACGAGATCGACCAGGACAAGATCGACCGTACCCGGGGCATGGACATCACCGTGGTGACCACGGCGACCAACGACGCTGAGGGCCGCGCGCTCCTTCGTCACCTCGGCTTCCCCTTCAAGGAGGCGTGAGCGAGATGGCGAAGAAGGCTCTGATTGCCAAGGCTGCTCGCAAGCCCAAGTTCGGTGTGCGTGCGTACACCCGCTGCCAGCGCTGCGGCCGTCCGCACTCCGTGTACCGCAAGTTCGGCCTGTGCCGCGTGTGCCTTCGTGAGATGGCTCACCGTGGCGAGCTGCCGGGCGTGACCAAGAGCTCCTGGTAATCCCCTAGTTGGGATTACCTGAAGCTCTCGGTAAGCAAAGGGTTTGGTCAGGGGCCCACCCCTCCATGGCTTAGGCTAGGAGGGTTGGGCGCCCTGACGCCCGTACGACTTACTACGCCGTAGGTCCACCGCACCGCACCCGCCTCGTCTCGGATCGAGGAGAGGGATGGGCACCTGGAAACCCCGGCGAGAGAGGCCGAAGGCCAATTCATGACCATGACTGATCCGATCGCAGACATGCTTACGCGTCTGCGGAACGCGAACTCGGCATACCACGACTCCGTGACGATGCCGGCGTCCAAGATCAAGTCTCACATCGCGGAGATCCTCCAGCAGGAGGGCTTCATCACGGGCTGGAAGGTCGAGGACGCCGAGGTCGGCAAGAACCTCGTCCTGGAGCTGAAGTTCGGCCCCAACCGTGAGCGCTCCATCGCGGGCATCAAGCGGATCTCCAAGCCCGGTCTCCGGGTGTACGCGAAGTCCACCAACCTGCCGAAGGTGCTCGGCGGCCTGGGCGTGGCGATCATCTCCACGTCCCACGGGCTCCTCACCGACAAGCAGGCCGGCAAGAAGGGCGTAGGCGGAGAAGTTCTCGCCTACGTCTGGTAGCGGAAAGGAATCGGAGGAAACAGCTATGTCGCGTATTGGCAAGCTCCCCATCACGGTTCCCGCCGGCGTGGACGTCACCATCGACGGCCGTACGGTCTCGGTCAAGGGCCCCAAGGGCGAACTGACCCACACCGTCGCTGCGCCGATCGACATCGTCAAGGGTGAGGACGGCGTTCTCAACGTCACCCGCCCCAACGACGAGCGTCAGAACAAGGCCCTGCACGGCCTGTCCCGCACGCTGGTGGCGAACATGATCACCGGCGTGACCCAGGGTTACGTGAAGAAGCTCGAGATCAGCGGTGTCGGTTACCGCGTGCAGGCCAAGGGTTCGAACCTCGAGTTCGCTCTCGGCTACAGCCACCCGATCACCGTCGAGGCCCCCGAGGGCATCACCTTCAAGGTGGAGGCCCCCACCCGGTTCTCGGTCGAGGGCATCGACAAGCAGAAGGTCGGCGAGGTTGCGGCCAACATCCGCAAGCTGCGCAAGCCCGACCCGTACAAGGCCAAGGGTGTCAAGTACGAGGGCGAAGTCATCCGCCGCAAGGTCGGAAAGGCGGGTAAGTAAGCCATGGCATACGGACAGAAGATCCTGAAGGGCGACGCCTACAAGCGCGCCGCGATCAAGCGCCGTCACATCCGGATCCGCAAGCGGATCTCCGGTACGGCGGAGCGTCCCCGTCTGGTCGTTACCCGCTCCAACCGCCACATCGTGGCCCAGGTGATCGACGACATCAAGGGTCACACCCTGGCGTCGGCGTCCACCCTGGACACCACGGTCCGCGGTGGCGAGGGCGACAAGTCCGCGCAGGCCAAGCAGGTCGGTGCCCTGGTCGCCGAGCGCGCCAAGGCCGCCGGTGTCGAGGCTGTCGTATTCGACCGTGGTGGCAACCAGTACGCCGGGCGCATCGCCGCCCTGGCGGACGCCGCCCGCGAAGCCGGCTTGAAGTTCTGAGCCGTTCGTAGCTAGCGGAAAAAGAGAGAGGTAATTCCAATGGCTGGACCCCAGCGCCGCGGTGGCGGTGCCGGTGGCGGCGAGCGGCGGGACCGGAAGGGCCGTGACGGCGGCGCTGCTGCCGCCGAGAAGACCGCGTACGTTGAGCGCGTGGTCGCGATCAACCGCGTCGCCAAGGTTGTGAAGGGTGGTCGTCGCTTCAGCTTTACCGCGCTGGTCGTGGTGGGCGACGGTGACGGCACCGTGGGTGTCGGTTACGGCAAGGCCAAGGAGGTGCCGGCCGCCATCGCCAAGGGTGTTGAGGAGGCCAAGAAGCACTTCTTCAAGGTCCCCCGTATCCAGGGCACCATCCCGCACCCCATCCAGGGTGAGAAGGCTGCCGGCGTCGTGCTGCTCAAGCCCGCGTCCCCGGGTACCGGTGTTATCGCCGGTGGTCCGGTGCGTGCCGTGCTCGAGTGCGCCGGTATCCACGACGTGCTGTCGAAGTCGCTCGGCTCCGACAACGCGATCAACATCGTGCACGCGACCGTGGAGGCCCTGAAGGGTCTGCAGCGTCCCGAGGAGATCGCGGCCCGCCGTGGTCTGCCCCTCGAGGACGTCGCTCCCGCGGCTCTTCTCCGTGCGCGTGCCGGGGCGGGTGCGTAATCATGGCGCAGCTCAAGATTACGCAGGTCAAGTCCTACATCGGCAGCAAGCAGAACCACCGTGACACCCTGCGCTCCCTTGGTCTCAAGGGCATCAACACGCAGGTCGTCAAGGAGGACCGCCCCGAGTTCCGCGGCATGGTGCACACCGTCCGCCACCTCGTGACGGTCGAGGAGGTCGACTGATCATGGCGGAGAACAACCCGCTCAAGATCCACAACCTCCGTCCCGCCCCGGGCGCCAAGACCGCCAAGACCCGTGTGGGTCGTGGTGAGGCGTCGAAGGGTAAGACGGCCGGTCGTGGTACCAAGGGCACGAAGGCCCGCTACCAGGTTCCGGAGCGCTTCGAGGGTGGGCAGATGCCCCTCCACATGCGTCTTCCGAAGCTGAAGGGCTTCAAGAACCCGTTCAAGACCGAGTTCCAGGTCGTGAACCTCGACAAGCTGGCCGCGCTCTACCCCGAGGGCGGCGAGGTCACCGTCGAGGGTCTGGTGGCCAAGGGTGCGGTTCGCAAGAACAGCCTCGTCAAGGTCCTCGGCCAGGGCGAGATCTCCGTGGCGCTGCAGGTGACGGTCGACGCCGTCTCCGGCTCCGCCAAGGAGAAGATCACCGCCGCCGGCGGCACGGTCACCGAGCTCGTCTGAGCGCGATGACGTAAAGCAGTACCCACCGGGGATACCTCACAACGGGGTATCCCCGGTTGGTCGTTCCACGGGGGGCAGTGTCGCCGGTAAGGTGGCCTGCACTGCTTTCCCACATATTCGTCGAACCTCAAGACCGTCACCCTTGACGCAGTAGCGCGGGGGTCGCAGGAGGCACCGTGCTCACCGCGTTCGCCCGGGCGTTCAGGACGCCCGACCTGCGCAAGAAGCTGCTCTTCACGCTCGCCATCATCGTGGTGTACCGCGTGGGTACCCACATTCCGATCCCTGGCGTCGACTACAAGTCCGTCCAGGAGTGCGTGGACCAGGCGTCCGGCAACACGGGACTCTTCGGTCTGGTCAACATGTTCAGCGGTGGCGCGCTGCTGCAGATCACGATCTTCGCGCTCGGCATCATGCCGTACATCACGGCGAGCATCATTCTCCAGCTGCTGACCGTCGTGATCCCCCGGCTGGAGGCCCTCAAGAAGGAGGGCTCGGCCGGTACGGCGAAGATCACGCAGTACACCCGTTACCTCACGGTGGCGCTCGCGATCCTGCAGGGCACCGGCCTCGTCGCCACCGCCCGCAGCGGCGCCCTCTTCTCCGGCTGCACCGTCGCGTCGAGCATCGTCCCGGACCGCGCGATCTTCACCACGATCGTCATGGTCATCACGATGACCGCCGGTACGGCCGTCGTCATGTGGCTCGGTGAGCTCATCACCGACCGCGGCATCGGCAACGGCATGTCGATCCTGATGTTCATCTCGATCGCCGCCACCTTCCCGTCCGCGCTGTGGGCCATCAAGAAGCAGGGCACCCTGGCCGACGGCTGGATCGAGTTCGGCACCGTCATCGCGGTCGGCCTGGTCATGGTCGGCCTGGTGGTCTTCGTCGAGCAGGCCCAGCGCCGCATCCCCGTGCAGTACGCGAAGCGCATGATCGGCCGCCGGTCCTACGGCGGTACGTCGACGTACATCCCGCTGAAGGTCAACCAGGCCGGTGTGATTCCGGTCATCTTCGCGTCGTCGCTGCTCTACATCCCGGCTCTGATCGCGCAGTTCTCGAGCGGCAACTCGGGCTGGAAGACCTGGATCGAGGCCAACCTCGTCAAGGGCGACCACCCGATCTACATCACCCTGTACTTCCTGCTCATCGTTTTCTTCGCGTTCTTCTACGTGGCGATCTCCTTCAACCCCGAGGAAGTCGCCGACAACATGAAGAAGTATGGTGGCTTCATCCCGGGCATCCGGGCTGGCCGACCGACCGCTGAGTACCTCAGCTACGTACTCAACCGGATCACCTGGCCGGGTTCGCTGTACTTGGGTCTGATCGCTCTTGTGCCAACGATGGCGTTGGTCGGCTTCGGGGCAAGCCAGAACTTCCCGTTCGGCGGGACCAGCATCCTGATCATCGTGGGTGTCGGTCTCGAGACGGTGAAGCAGATCGAGAGCCAGCTCCAGCAGCGCAATTACGAAGGGTTCCTCCGCTGATGCGTATCGTCCTCGTCGGGCCGCCGGGTGCCGGCAAGGGAACGCAGGCCGCGTTCCTCGCCTCGAACCTGTCGATCCCGCACATCTCCACGGGCGACCTGTTCCGCGCCAACATCAGCCAGCAGACGGACCTCGGCAAGCTCGCTAAGTCCTACATGGACGCGGGCAACCTGGTTCCGGACGAGGTCACCATCGGGATGGCCAAGGACCGCATGGAGCAGCCCGACGCCGAGAACGGCTTCCTGCTCGACGGCTTCCCGCGCAACGTCTCGCAGGCCGAGGCGCTCGACGAGATGCTCCAGACCGAGGGCATGAAGCTCGACGCGGTGCTGGACCTCGAGGTCCCCGAGGAGGAGGTCGTCAAGCGCATCGCCGGCCGCCGCATCTGCCGCAACGACTCGGCGCACGTCTTCCACGTCTCGTACAAGGCGCCCAAGCAGGACGGCGTCTGTGACGTCTGCGGCGGCGAGCTGTACCAGCGCGACGACGACTCCGAGGAGACCGTCCGCAAGCGGCTGGAGGTCTACCACACCCAGACCGAGCCGATCATCGACTACTACAAGGCCCAGGGCCTGGTGGTCACGATCTCGGCGCTCGGCAAGGTGGAGGAGGTCACCGGTCGCGCGATGGAGGCCCTGGGGCGCGAGGACCACGCCGCGTAGCGGTTCTTCCCGTACGACAGCCGCGGTTCCCTTCCGGGGGGCCGCGGCTGCTGCGTGGGTGCACGTATCGTTGAAGGCGCCTCGTCGAGGGCGTCCGACCCCTCACCCGTTCCCCCGTTTCCCCGGTCCGAGAAAGGCCCCCGCCGCATGGTGCAGATCAAGAACTCCGAGCAGATCGCCAAGATGCGTGAGGCGGGGCTGGTCGTCGCCGCCATCCACGCGGCGACCCGCGAGGCCGCGGTGCCCGGAGCCACGACCAGGGATCTCGACCAGGTCGCGCGCAAGGTCCTCGCGGAGCACAACGCCAAGCCGAACTTCCTGGGGTACGGCGGCTTCCCGGCGACGATCTGCACCTCCGTGAACGAGGTCGTGGTCCACGGCATCCCGTCCGACGAGGTCGTCCTCAAGGACGGCGACATCATCTCCATCGACTGCGGCGCGATCATCGACGGCTGGCACGGGGACGCGGCGTACACCGCCTTCGTGGGCTCGGGTCACGCCCCGGAGCTGATCGAGCTCTCCCGGGTGACCGAGGAGTCCATGTGGGCCGGCATCGCGGCGATGAAGCAGGGCAACCGGCTGGTCGACGTCTCCCGGGCCATCGAGACGTACATCCGGCGGCAGCCGAAGCCGGGCGGTGGGCGGTACGGGATCATCGAGGACTACGGCGGGCACGGCATCGGCACCGAGATGCACATGGACCCGCACCTGCTGAACTACGTCGACCGGCGGCGGGGGAAGGGGCCGAAGCTGGTGCCGGGGTTCTGCCTGGCGATCGAGCCGATGGTGTCCTTGGGTACGCCGAAGACGGAGGTCTTGTCGGACGACTGGACGGTCATCACGACGGACGGGACGTGGTCTTCGCACTGGGAGCACTCGGTGGCGCTGACGGAGGCTGGTCCTTTGGTGCTCACGGCTCCGGACGGTGGCAAGGCGAAGCTTGCGGAGCATGGGGTTGTTGCGGCGCCGGATCCGTTGGCTTAGGTCGTGTGCCGGGTGCGGGCGCGCCGTGGCTGGTCGCGCCCACGCGGCGGAGCCGCATATCGACACAGCCCCGCGCCCCTCAAGGGGCGCTTAAGGATCTCCCTCTTGGGGCATGAATCCTCGATTCGTCTTTCTCGGGGTGCTTGACGTAGACTGACTCGTCGACTCTCGTGCGCCCGCATGTCCTCATGCGCTGGCGGGAGTCGATCAAGGTAGTCGATTCGAAGGGCGAAGCGTGGCCAAGAAGCAAGGTGCCATCGAGATCGAGGGCACTGTCGTCGAGTCTCTTCCGAACGCCATGTTCAAGGTCGAGCTCCAGAACGGCCACCAGGTCCTGGCACACATCAGCGGCAAGATGCGGATGCACTACATCCGTATCCTCCCTGACGACCGGGTCGTGGTGGAGCTGTCTCCGTACGACCTGACCCGTGGCCGGATCGTCTACCGGTACAAGTAGATCCCTCTGACTCGGAGAACCTCAGTCCCATGAAGGTCAAGCCGAGCGTCAAGAAGATCTGCGACAAGTGCAGGGTGATCCGCCGTCACGGTCGGGTCATGGTCATCTGCGAGAACCCGCGCCACAAGCAGCGCCAGGGTTAATCGCAACCGGCCTCACCTTCTGCATCCGCAGAGATTCGCGCGACGCGAGCTGAATATGTAAATACGCGGAACCCAGGCGGCCAGTGCACGCCTGACACCCTCGGTTCGGAGGCCGAGGACCCGATTCGTACCTGGTACGGCGGTCGGGATCCGGTTCTGCGTCAGACCTCCGAAGATCAACTGGAGCCATTGAATGGCACGCGTTTCCGGTGTTGACATCCCGCGCGAAAAGCGCGTGGAGGTCGCCCTGACCTACGTGTTCGGCATCGGCCGGACTCTTTCGCAGAAGACGCTGGCGGAGACGGGCATCGACCCGAACACCCGTGTTCGTGACCTGAGCGAAGAGCAGCTCGTCGCGATCCGCGAGTACGTCGACAACAACATCAAGACCGAGGGTGACCTCCGTCGCGAGATCCAGGCCGACATCCGCCGCAAGGTCGAGATCGGCTGCTACCAGGGTCTGCGCCACCGCCGTGGTCTGCCCGTCCGTGGTCAGCGCACCAGCACGAACGCCCGCACCCGCAAGGGCCCGCGTCGCGCCATCGCCGGCAAGAAGAAGCCGGGCAAGAAGTAGTCCTCAGCGGACAACGCTTCATCAGCGGTCTTCGCTGTAGGACCGACCACCTCCCCGTAGGAGTTTGTAGATGCCCCCCAAGGGTCGTCAGGGCGCTGCCAAGAAGGTGCGCCGCAAGGAAAAGAAGAACGTCGCTCACGGCCACGCGCACATCAAGAGCACGTTCAACAACACGATCGTCTCCATCACGGACCCGTCCGGCAACGTGATCTCCTGGGCCTCCGCCGGCCACGTCGGCTTCAAGGGCTCCCGGAAGTCCACGCCGTTCGCCGCGCAGATGGCCGCCGAGTCGGCTGCCCGTCGTGCGCAGGAGCACGGCATGCGCAAGGTCGACGTGTTCGTGAAGGGTCCGGGTTCCGGCCGCGAGACCGCGATCCGTTCGCTCCAGGCCACGGGCCTCGAGGTCGGCTCCATCCAGGACGTCACCCCGACCCCGCACAACGGCTGCCGTCCGCCGAAGCGTCGTCGCGTCTGACGCGCAGGCTCACGATGGCTCGGCGGTCGGCTGGGGGTGTGGGGGTTATCCCCCACATGTCGCAGCACGGCTGCCGTCCGCCGAAGCGTCGTCGCGTCTGACCTCGCTTCATTCGGGCTTCTCGGGCGGTACGGCTCTGTAAGGGTCGTATCGCCCGTACCCTTGTAGCAGTACCTCAGGGCATCAAATAGTGGGTGCCCCTGAACTGAAGGATTCACATGCTGATCGCTCAGCGTCCCTCGTTGACCGAAGAGGTCGTCGACGAGTTCCGCTCCCGGTTCGTGATCGAGCCGCTGGAGCCGGGCTTCGGCTACACCCTCGGCAACTCGCTCCGCCGCACCCTCCTGTCGTCGATCCCCGGTGCTGCTGTCACCAGCATCCGCATCGACGGCGTCCTGCACGAGTTCACCACCGTGCCGGGCGTCAAGGAGGACGTCACCGACCTGATCCTCAACATCAAGCAGCTGGTCGTCTCCTCGGAGCACGACGAGCCGGTCGTGATGTACCTGCGCAAGCAGGGCCCGGGTCTGGTCACCGCCGCCGACATCGCGCCCCCGGCCGGTGTCGAGGTGCACAACCCCGACCTGGTCCTCGCCACGCTCAACGGCAAGGGCAAGCTGGAGATGGAGCTGACGGTCGAGCGTGGCCGCGGTTACGTCTCCGCCGTGCAGAACAAGCAGGTGGGCCAGGAGATCGGCCGTATTCCGGTCGACTCCATCTACTCGCCGGTTCTCAAGGTCACCTACAAGGTCGAGGCGACCCGTGTCGAGCAGCGCACCGACTTCGACAAGCTGATCGTCGACGTCGAGACCAAGCAGGCCATGCGTCCCCGTGACGCCATGGCGTCGGCCGGTAAGACCCTGGTCGAGCTGTTCGGTCTCGCCCGTGAGCTGAACATCGACGCCGAGGGCATCGACATGGGTCCGTCCCCGACGGACGCGGCCCTCGCCGCCGATCTGGCGCTGCCGATCGAGGAGCTGGAGCTCACCGTTCGGTCGTACAACTGCCTCAAGCGTGAGGGCATCCACTCCGTGGGTGAGCTGGTCGCGCGCTCCGAGGCGGACCTGCTCGACATTCGTAACTTCGGTGCGAAGTCGATCGACGAGGTCAAGGCGAAGCTGGCGGGCATGGGTCTTGCGCTCAAGGACTCGCCTCCCGGGTTCGACCCGACTGCTGCGGCGGACGCGTTCGGCGCGGACGACGACGCGGACGCCGGGTTCGTCGAGACCGAGCAGTACTAAGAGCTCGGGACCGACTGCCGGTTCCTGGCTGCCGGCCCGCTGTGGCTGGTCGCGCAGTTCCCCGCGCCCCTTAAAGGCGCGGGGTCTCCGACGAGCAAACCCGCTCGCTCGGATACTGACCCCGGTACCTGACACGGCCGGGGCAGACACCTAGGAGAAACACCATGCCGAAGCCCACCAAGGGTGCCCGTCTGGGCGGCAGTGCCGCGCACGAGAAGCTGCTGCTCGCGAACCTCGCGAAGAGCCTCTTCGAGCACGGCCGTATCACCACCACCGAGGCGAAGGCGCGCAAGCTGCGTCCGTACGCCGAGCGTCTGATCACCAAGGGCAAGAAGGGCGACCTTCACAACCGCCGTCAGGTGCTTCAGGTGATCACGGACAAGAGCGTCGTCCACACGCTCTTCACCGAGATCGGCCCGCGCTACGAGAACCGTCCGGGTGGCTACACCCGCATCACCAAGATCGGTAACCGCCGTGGCGACAACGCGCCCATGGCTGTCATCGAGCTGGTCGAGGCGCTGACGGTCGCGCAGCAGGCGACGGGTGAGGCCGAGGCCGCCACCAAGCGTGCCGCCAAGGACGCCGAGGCTGCTCCGGTTGCCGAGGAGACCAAGGTCGACACGACCAAGGCCGACGAGGCTGAGGCTCCCGCCGAGGAGTCGAAGGACGCGTAAGCGTTCCGCCCCTTAAAACAGGGCGTCCGACGGGCCCGTTCCTTTCGAGGAGCGGGCCTGTTCGTGTTGTGGCGGAAAGAGGGCGCAACCCCACAGCGGACTCACAGGTCATGCATACGGCGTCGCCGATCCGGTGCGCCTGATGTCACGGGGGGTTCCATGACCGCTCTCGCCGCCGTGCGGCGTACCGTCTCCGCTCTCGCGCTGGCCGCCCTGGCCGCCGGCGCGCTCGCCGTTCCCGCCCAGGCCCAGGAGGAGCCGCTGCCGGTCTCCGTGACCGGGCCCGACCATGTGAACCTCTCGCTGCACCCCGAGCCAGGGGAGCCGGGTGAGCCGCGCGAGCCGCAGATCGAGCTCGGGCTCAGAGCGCCGGGCGAGCCCGTTCCGGACGAGAACGGGGTGATCTATCCGATCCACCAGGGCGACTACACGGTCACCGTGGACGCGAGCTCCCTGGCCGGGGTCGCCGCCGTGGACTTCTCGCGGCTCGGGGGCTGGCGGGGCTGCTCCGTCGAGGGGCTGGTCGCCACCTGCCACGACTACGAGATCTACGCCGGCGCGGACTACAACGACCTGGGCGGCATCAGACTCGACGTCACCGACGAGAGCGCCGCGGGTGACGTCGGCACCATCGAGGTCACGGCCGCCGGAGAGGGCCTGGCCTTCACCGGGCACACGGTGGACGTGCTGGTCGGCGGCCCCGAGCTGCGGATGAAGCAGCTGGGCGAGCCCGAGGGCTTCCAGGCCGGTGACACCTTCCGGGCGCCGATGAGCTTCCTCAACGTCGGAGGCCTCGGCGGCAAGGGTGTGGTGCTGCGGGTCTCAGGCACCCGGGGCATCTCCCTGCCCAGTACGTTCCGCAACTGCTGGTACGACCCCCGTGACCCGGACGACCTGCGCGGGTGGTCCTCGGCGCTGTGCGTCTTCGACAGCGAGTTCGCCGGTGGGGCGACCTACGGCCTGAGCACGCCCTTCCCGGTCAGGACGGCCGACTTCGCCCTCTACGACGTGCTGTCCTACTCCTTCAGCGCGGTGCCCGCCGACCAGGTGGCGGACCTGCTGGCCCAGGGCGACTACCGGGCCGGGACCGGTCCTGAGCTGGGGCTGGTGCGGCTGCCGGACGCCGATCCGGCCGGTTACGTCCAGTACGCGGAGACGGACTTCCCGACCAAGAACACCTTCGACCTCGACCTGAGCGGGGAGCGGCTGCGGGCCCGCAAGGGCCAGACGGTGTCGGTGGACGTCGGCTTCGCCAACCACGGCCCCGCCTGGCTGGCCCTGATCCGCTCCGGCGGCGAGCCGATCTCGTTCTGGGTGGACCTTCCCCCGGGGACCACGGTCACCTCGGCTCCCGCGGCATGCCGGGCCGCCGACTGGGAGGGCGCCGAGGGCGACTACCTCTGCAACATCGACACCCCGATCCTGGAGGACGCCTCGCGCACCTTCACCTTCGGCCTGCGCGTGGACGAGGTGATCAGGAACGCCACCGGCCGGGCGTTCTTCGCGTACACGATGCCGAATGAGGGCAATCCGGCGAACGACTCCGGCCAGATCGTCCTCAACCCGAGGGGCCGGCACTGAGGGATCCTGCCGAGCGGGCCCGCCCTTGGGGCGGGCCCGTTCCGCGTTCCTGAGAGGATCGGGGGGTGAGTGACGAAGTACAGCCCGGTGACGTCCGTGTCCGCCTCGACCTGTCCTACGACGGGTCCGAGTTCTCCGGATGGGCCAAGCAGGCCGGGGGACGGCGGACCGTGCAGGGCGAGATCGAGGACGCGCTGCGGACCGTGACGCGGTCCAAGGACGTGACGTACGAGCTGACCGTGGCCGGGCGGACGGATGCCGGGGTGCACGCCCGGGGGCAGGTGGCCCATGTCGACCTGCCCGAGGCGCTGTGGGAGGAGCACCGGGAGAAGCTGCTGAAGCGGCTGGCGGGGCGGCTGCCGAAGGACGTGCGGGTGTGGTCCCTGCGGGAGGCGCCGGCCGGGTTCAACGCGCGGTTCTCCGCGATCTGGCGGCGGTACGCCTACCGCGTCACCGACAACCCCGGGGGCGTCGACCCGCTGCTGCGGGGGCACGTCCTGTGGCACGACTGGCCGCTGGACGTGGACGCCATGAACGAGGCGGCGCGGCGGCTGCTGGGGGAGCACGACTTCGCCGCGTACTGCAAGCGGCGGGAGGGTGCGACGACCATCCGCACGCTCCAGGAGCTGAGCCTGGTGCGCGGTGACGACGGGATCATCACCGCGACCGTGCGGGCCGACGCCTTCTGCCACAACATGGTGCGCTCGCTGATCGGGGCGCTGCTGTTCGTGGGGGACGGGCACCGGGGGCCGGAGTGGCCCGGGAAGGTGCTGGCCGCCGGTGTCAGGGACTCGGCCGTCCATGTCGTACGGCCGCACGGGCTGACGTTGGAGGAGGTCGGCTACCCGGCGGACGAGCTGCTGGCGGCGCGGAACAGGGAGGCGCGGAACCGGCGGACGCTGCCGGGAGCGGGCTGCTGCTGAACCCCCGCACCCGGCAGGGTGTCTCGTCAGCCGGTGCCCACGAGGGTTCCCTTGACGAACTTCGTGTTGCCGGTGCCGTTCTGCCAGGGGGACGAGACCCCCTGGAGATGGCCCGAGTTGACCACGACGTAGGCGGAGTAGTCGGCCCGCACGCCGTACTGGGGGCTCGCCACCCCGGTTCCGTCGTCGTCCTTGCCCGTGAGCACCACGAGTCCGTCGGCGATGACCTTGCACTGGGAGCTCGCGACGCCCAGTCCCGCGTAGCCGCCGCCACCGGTGCCGTTGTTCTTGCCGTCCCGGGTGAGCTGGGTGGCCGACAGCATGAGGACTCCGGTGGTGTCCGTCGCGTGGACGTACATGCCGTACCAGCCGTTGCGGTCGGTGGAGCAGGCGACCATCCGGATCACTCCCGGTACGGACTCGAGGTCGAAGCCGTGCAGCTTCGACCACTCCGCCCGGCAGCTGGTGAAGGAGGAGTTGCCCGCGCCCGACATCCACCAGCCGCAGCCGCCGACGCCCAGGACGTACACGTCGTGGAAGACGGAGTCGGTGGAGTTGTTCAGCACGATGCCGTGGGAGCCGGTCCACAGCACGGAGACGCGGTCGTAGTGCAGGCAGAACGGGGCCTGGGGGCCGCCCGTGGCGTTGAAGTTGTACCAGGTGTTGATCCCGATGCCGGTGACGGAGCGGACATGGACGTCCCGGAGCTGGAGGTGCTGGATCTGCCCGGTCGCGCGGATGCCGTCGATCTCCGCTCCGGAGCGGGGCAGGTCGGACCCGTCGATGCTCAGGGCGAAGATGCGCTGCGCGTTGGCCTTGCGGGAGTAGCCCCCCAGCTGCTGGTCCAGGATCTCGACGACCGCGTTTCCCTTGAACGACGGAAGGGGGCGGAGGCCGGACACCGGGTTCTCGGCGCCCGGCTGGGCCTCACCACCGGCGTGCGAGCCCTGGAAGGTCACGTAGGGGCCTATGCGCAGGGGAGCGCTCGTGCGGTACACCCCCGCCGGGAGGACGGTGACGTTGCCGGCCTGGCAGGCGTCGAGTGCCGCCTGGATCGCGGCCGTGTCGTCGGTGGTGCCGTCCCCCTTGGCGCCGTGGTCCTTCACGTTCACCCACCCGGCGTCCGCCGCCACGGCGGCGGCGTCGCCGGTGGAGACCGCGGTGGCGGAGACGGCGACACCGCCCACGGCGAGGGCCGATCTGAGGACGGAACGGCGCGAGTTCGGACTGGTCAAATTGTGCCCCCCTGGGCTGCTCGGTGATCGACAGCCAGTATCCACACCTCAAAAGTGTGATGAGAAGCGCACAACTAATGCTCTGTGCCCGGGACGCACAGGTGGGAAACCTGTTGGTTACACAGGCTTTCGAGAAACATAAAGGCGATAAAGGGACTTATCGGACTTAAGTCTCCGCGTATCCCTTACGGCATTCACATCTCTCGGATAACCTTTCCCATCTAGCCCCTTTGTTCGAAAGGGGCTCTTTGGGGTGGGGAACACGCGGGCCGGAGGCCCGGAGGGTAGGCATGTCATCCATTGACTCTGCCCGCATGTCCGGAGAGACCGGTGCCGGGGGGCGCCGGTCCGCACGGCACGGAGGGAAGCGTGGCGCCGATCAGGCGCCCCTGGGTCTGTTGCCCGCGCCTCCCTCGCATGCGGAGAAGTACTCGTACGTCAAGCGGCGCCTGTGGGTGCTGACGCTCGCGTCGATCGTCAGCTTCGGGTGCCTGACCGTCAGCCAAGTGGCGCTGGCCAAGGCCAGCCCGCTGATGTGGATCTTCGCGCCGCCGCTGTTCTTCACCGTCGTCTACTACCTGGTGTCGCTGCGGGTCAACGGTTTCACGCGCGACTTCGACTTCGAGTACCACCAGGAGCTCATCCGGGGCTGGCGGCCTCAGGTGTACCCCACCGTGGACGTCTTCCTGCCGGTGTGCGGCGAGCCCATCGAGGTGCTGCACAACACCTGGACCCATGTCCGGCAGCTGGCCGACAGGTACCCCGGCAGATGCGTGCCCTTCGTGCTCGACGACGGCGCGAGCCCCGAGCTGGCCGCGATGGCCCGGGACTTCGGCTTCCGCTACGGCACCCGGGAGAACCGCGGCTGGTTCAAGAAGGCGGGCAACCTGCACTTCGGGTTCGGGCAGTCGGACGGCAAGTACATCCTCATCCTCGACGCCGACTTCACGCCGCGCTCCGACCTCCTGGAGGAGCTGCTGCCGTACATGGAGGCCGACGAGCGCATCGGGATCGTGCAGTCCCCGCAGTACTTCCGGGTGCTGGACTCGCAGAACTGGATCGAACGCGGGGCCGGTGCCGTGCAGGAGCTGTTCTACCGGTCCGTGCAGGTGTCCCGGCAGAACAGTGACGGCGCCATCTGCGTCGGCTCCTGCGCCATCTACCGACGGGCCGCGCTGGAGACCAACGGCGGTACGACCCTCATCGAGCACTCCGAGGACGTGCACACCGGCTTCGACCTGCGCGGGCTCGGCTGGGACCTGAAGTACGTGCCGGTCGCGCTGTCCACGGGGGTGTGCCCGGACACCGCGGGCGCGTTCTTCAACCAGCAGTACCGCTGGTGCTCCGGCTCGATGTCGCTGCTCGGCAGCAAGAAGTTCTGGGACGCCCCGATCCGGTTCTCCAGCCGGCTCTGCTACATGTCCGGGTTCTTCTACTACATCCACACGGCGCTGTTCACCTTCTTCGCCCCCCTCGTGCCCATCATGCTGCTGGTCACCAGCCCGGAGATGCTCCAGGTCAAGCACCTGGTCTGGGTGCTGCCCAGCATCGTCTACACCACCCTCGTCTTCCCGATGTGGCACAAGTCGCCGTACCGGCTGGAGGCCTGGTCGGCGCGGATGATGTACGGCTGGGCGCATGTCTTCGCCATCTGGGACATCCTGCGCAAGCAGCGCATGGGCTGGCAGCCCACCGGTTCCAAGGGCGCGAAGAAGAACAAGACCCGCCGGTTCTGGCTGGGAATGTGGATCTGGAGCGGCGGCACCGCCGTGGTCTGGGTCGGTGCGGCCGTGTACCGGCTGTTCACCGGCTACCCCCCGGACTTCGCGCTCGTCCTGTCCTCCGGGCTGTTCTACGCGCTGGTCGTCGCACGAGCGCTCATCCAGCCCAAGGAGCACCACTCGGCGGGTGATCCCGCATGATCCGCAGGACCCTGCTCCCGGTGTGCGTCGCGCTGATGTCCCTGGCGGGGGTCTCCGGCTGCGGTCTGGTCGGCGGTGACGACCCCGCGGCCCAGGCCGCCAAGGAGCCGGACGCCGGCGCCGCCTCGAAGGAACCCGCCGCCGAGCCGCCGTACGACGTGAAACCGCTGCTCCACCCCGACAAGGACTTCTTCGGCGTGGCCCTGAACGGCGCGCCCAGCTCGCTGAAGCCGGTGGACGCCTTCGCGAAGACCGTCGGCAAGAAGCCCAACCTGGTCGGTTCGTACTCGTCGTGGGGCGACGGCTTCAACGCCAAGGGCGCCGAGAACGTCTTCGGCGACGGCGGCCTGATGTACGTGTCGTGGGAGCCGTTCAAGCCGGGTCTCGACAAGATCGCCGACGGCTCGCAGGACGCGTACATCAAGAAGTACGCGAACAGCGTGCGCAAGACGAACGTGCCCGTGGCGATCAGCTTCGGCCACGAGATGAACGGCCAGTGGTACCCGTGGGGCACCAAGGACACCACCCCGGCGACCTTCGTGAAGGCGTGGCGGCACATCCATGACGTCTTCCAGGATGTCGGCGCCACCAACGTCATCTGGGTGTGGAGCCCGAACGTCGTCAACCCCGTCCCCGACGTGAAGCTGAAGCCCTACTGGCCCGGTGACGCCTACGTCGACTGGGTGGGCATCGTCGGCTACTGGACGCAGACCGGCGCGCACACCTTCGACACCCTGTACGGCCCGACGCGCAGCCAGATCGACGCGTTCACCGACAAGCCGGTGCTGATCAGCGAGACCTCCTCGGAACCCGGAGAGCGCCGGCGCGCCGATGTGCGCGCGCTGCTCGCGGGGGTGAAGTCGGACAAGGACGTCATCGGCTTCCTCTGGTTCAACATCCCCAAGAGGGCCGACTGGCGCATCCAGAGCAGCCCCCTCGCGCTGGCCGAGTTCAAGCGCCTGATCGCGGACGACGACTTCGGATTCGAGGTGCCGCGTTCATGACGACGCAGCAACAGCAGGACGGCGGCTGGTCGGAACCCGGCCCGCAGCAGGACTGGCAACAGCAGTACCCGCCGTACACCGAACAGCAGCAGACCTACGACGGTCAGCAGTTCCACGGGCAGCAGCAGGGGTACGGACAGCAGCAGGCCTACGGCGACCCGCAGGCGTACGGCCATCAGCAGCCGCACATCCCGCAGCAGCCGACCGCGGCCGAGCAGCAGTACTACGCGCGGCCCTACACCGGCGGCTCCGACGCCGAGTACTACGTGCCGCAGTACACCGTCGTCGAACCCGAGCCGGAGCCCGAGCCCGAGTACGTGCTGCCCGAGGTGCCGGTCTCGGCCTGGTCGGTCGACAATAGCCGCTCGGCGTGGATCAGCCGCGGTGTCCTGGTCCTGATCCTGCTGGTGCAGGCCGGACTGTCCTTCCGGCTCGACGGCAGCGCCTTCCCGCAGGAGGCGAAGTTCCTGCTGTCCGACGGCGAGCTGTCGGGCCTGGTCTCCCAGCTCGGCCTCGACGGGGCGCGGGCGCTGAGCCTGGCCTGGGCGCTGGGGGCCACGGCACTGCTGTTCGGCGCCACCCGGCTGCTGTTCAACTCACGCGCCGGTCTCGCGGCCGCCGCCATGTACTCCGTGCTGGAGTCGACGGCCTTCACCGGCCGCTACGCCTCCCTGCACTCCCTGTCGCTGTTGCTGCTGGCCGCCACGCTGTGGCTGCTGGCCCGGACCCGCCAGTCCAGTCCCGCGGCCGTGCTGGTGGCGGCGCCCTTCGCGGCACTCGCCCCGTTCGCGGCCTATTCGGCGGCCCTGTACCTGCCGTCGCTGACCGTGCTCGCCGTGCTCACCGCCTACCGCTTTCGGGGCGCGGGCGCCTTCGTGCGCGGCGCGCTGTTCGCGGTGGCCACCGGAGCCCTGTGCTTCGTGGGCGTCCAGGTGGCGGGCTCGCCGAGCGGCTGGAACGTTCAAGGCACCGACAGCGCCGTGCATCTGCTCAAGGAGAGCGCCCAGTGGGGCGGGGTCGTCCTGCTCGTGGCGGTGATCGGTGCCGTCGGGTTCGTCCGACGGGCCCGGATGGGCGAGATGCCGTGGGCCGAGGGCTCCGCCCCCGGTGCGATCCGGCGCTTCCTGCTCGGTCTGACGATGTGCGCCACCGCTCTGCTCGCCCCCCTCTACCAGGCCTGGCTGGGCAACGGCAGCTCGCTGTACATCCATGTCGGCTTCGGACTGCTCTTCGCGGTGCCGATGGCCGGACTCGGCGTCTCGCGCATGATGGGCGCCCACTTCCGGTACCCGCAGATCGGCATCATGATCTACGTCGCCGCGCTGGTCATCGGGATGGCACAGACCGGGGGGCTGTACCGGCCGCCGGACTCGGCCGCCATGATCGGCGCCCTGCGCGAGGTCGTGGACACCAAGGGCTCGTACCTGACGGACGACCCGGAGATCTCCGCCTACTACCTGCGGGCGCACACCAAGCCCGCCCAGTGGCACCGGGCCGAGCGCGGCGCGGCCCTGACGGCCGAGGTGAAGAAGGGCTCCTACGACGCGATCGCGCTGCGCTCCTCCTCCGTTCCCGAGGCGCTGCGCGGCAACGCGGAATACCGGCTGCTGGCCGTGCTGCGGCCTACCGACAAGGACGGCGGTCAGGAGCCGTACCGGATCTGGGTGAAGCGATGACGGCGTACACACCACCGGTCGACGAGACGGCCGCCCGGGAACCCGAGGAGGACGCGCCCGCCGAGGGCGCTCGCTCCGCCGACGGACCCGGCCGGGGCTCGGCCTGGCTCGCCTTCGCGCTGCCCGCGCTGGTCGCCGCCGCCTGTGTGGTGCCGGGGCTCGGCGGGCGCCAGCTGTGGCGCGACGAGCACGCCACCTGGTGGGCGTCCACGCTGTCCTGGCACGACCTCGGACGGTTGATCAGCAGCATCGACGTCGTGATCGCGCCGTACTACGCGGTGATGCATCTGTGGATCGACGTCGCCGGGGACTCGGCGGCGATGCTGCGGCTGCCGGAGGCACTCGCCATGGCGGTCTCGGCCGGCCTGGTCGGGCTCCTGGGGCGCCGGATGTTCGCGCTGCGCACCGGGGTCCTGGCCGGCCTGCTGTTCGCGGTGGTGCCGATGATCACCCGGTACGGGCAGGAGGCCCGGCCCTACGCCTTCGCGACGATGTTCGCGCTGCTCGCCACCCTGTGGCTGATCCGGGCGCTGGACCGGCCGAGCCTGCGCAACTGGACGCTGTACGGGCTCGCCGTCGCGGCCACGGGGTTCAGCCACCTGGTGGCCATGGCGGTGCTCGCCGGGCACGTGTGGCTCGTCTTCCTGGCCAAGAAGCGGGGCGACCGCATCGCCCACTACGCCTTCGCGGGCGCGGCCATGCTGGGTCTGTCCATCACCTTCCCGATGGTGGCGCAGGGCACCGGGCAGAGCGGCCAGATCGCCTGGAACGTCACCACGACCAAGGATCTGACCGAGTTCCCCGAGACCCTGTTCGGGTCGTGGATCACCGGCGGAGTCGTGATGGCCGTCGGCGTGATCGGCCTGCTGCTGGCCGGGCGGTACTCGGTGCTGCTCGCCGCCTGGGCGGTCCTGCCGCCGGTGCTCACCTTCGTGACCGCCAACCAGCTGCACCTCTTCCTGCCGCGGTACCTGCTGTTCACCATCCCGGCCTGGACGCTGCTGGTGGCCGCCGCGCTCACCAGGCTCGTCGGCAGGCTCGACCCCGAGGCGCGCCGGGGGGCCGGCGCGCAGGTGCTGAGCGGGCTGCTGGTCGCGGCCGTGGCGGCCGGGTACGCCTTCGTGGCATGGCCGGCGATCGGCGACGCGAAGAAGGACCTGCCGATGGAACCGGACTTCCGGGGCGCCGCGAACGTCGTCGCGGCGGGCGAGAAGTCCGGCGACGGCATGATCTTCAACGGCGGGATGTCGGAGCGCCGGGCCATGGCGTACGAACTGCGGGACCGCACGGCCCCCAAGGACGTGCTCATGGAGTACACCCCGCAGCAGAACGGGTCGTACGGCGCCACCGAGTGCCGCAAGCCGGCGAGTTGCCTCAAGGGCACCGACCGGTTGTGGCTCGTCTCCACCGTCGCCGACGGGCGGCCGCCGCTCACCGGCATGAACAAGAAGACCGCGGCGGCGATCGAGAAGTCCTTCAAGGCCGGTCGCACGGTGAAGCTGAACCACGTCGTGGTCCAGGTTCTCGAGCGCAAGTAGCGGCCGACCCGGAGTTGTGAAGGAGGCCGCTGGATGCGGCTCACAGTCATCGGCACCGGCTATCTCGGTGCCACCCACGCCGCCTGCATGGCGGAACTCGGACACGAGGTGCTCGGGGTCGACGTGGACCCCGACAAGGTCGCCGCGCTGCAGGCGGGCCGGGTGCCCTTCCACGAGCCCGGGCTGCCCGAGCTGATCGCGAAGCACACCGCGAGCGGACGACTCCGCTTCACCACCGACTACGCCGAGGCGGGGGCCTTCGCCGACGTGCACTTCGTGTGTGTCGGAACCCCGCAGCGCAAGGGGTCGGAAGGGGCCGACCTGACCTACGTCGACGCGGCCTTCACGGCGATCGCCGAGCACGCGCGCGAGGGCTCGTTGCTGGTCGGCAAGTCGACCGTGCCCGTGGGCACGGCCGAGCGACTGGCCGGCCTCCTCGACGGGGTCGAGGTCGCCTGGAACCCGGAGTTCCTGCGCGAGGGCTTCGCCGTCGAGGACACCCTGCGTCCCGACCGGCTGGTGTTCGGCCTCCGCTCCGCACAGGCGGAAACGGTCCTGCGCACGGTGTACGCGCCCGTCCTGGACGCGGGCACCCCCGTGGTCGTAGCCGACCGTCCGACCGCCGAACTGGTCAAGACGGCCGCCAACGCGTTCCTCGCCACCAAGATCTCCTTCATCAACGCGATGGCGGAGGTCTGCGAGGCCGCGGGCGGCGACGTCGGCGTGCTCGCCGAGGCCATCGGGTACGACGACCGGATCGGCGCCAAGTTCCTGCGCGCCGGCATCGGCTTCGGCGGGGGCTGCCTGCCCAAGGACATCCGCGCCTTCGCGCACCGGGCCGACGAGCTCGGGGTCTCGCTGTCGTTCCTGCGCGAGGTCGACGCGATCAACATGCGGCGCCGCGACAAGGTTGTCGGCCTGGCGCGGGAGCTGTGCGGCGGATCGGTGCTGGGGGCCCGGGTCGCCGTACTCGGAGCGGCCTTCAAGCCCGACTCCGACGACATCCGTGACTCACCGGCGCTCAACGTGGCCGCCCGGCTGCGCCTGGACGGCGCCGACGTCACGGTCTTCGACCCCGAGGCGCTGGACAACGCCCGCAAGGCGTTCCCGCTCCTCGGCTACGCGATGTCGGCCGAGGAGGCGCTCAGGGGAGCCGACCTCGTGCTGCATCTGACCGAATGGCCGCAGTTCCGGGAGATCGACCCGGAGCGGGCGGCGCGACTGGTGAGCCGTCCGCGGATCGTGGACGGCAGGGGGGTACTCGACGCGGAGCGCTGGACCGCGGCGGGCTGGTACTTCCGGGCGCTGGGCAGACCCGCGCCCGTTGGGGAGGGAACCCCTTGGGGGCCCTCAGGGGAGGGAAAGAAATGACGTACGACCTGGGGGGTACCCGCGTCACCGTGGTGATGCCCACCTACAACGAGGCGGCCAACCTGCCCCGCATGGCGGAGCTGGTCCTGGGGCTGCCCATCGACGGGCTCCATCTGAAGATCGTGGATGACTCCAGCCCGGACGGCACCGGGCGGATCGCCGAGGAGCTCGCCGAGAAGCACAACTGGGACGGGCGGTACCGCATGAGCGTGCTGCACCGGACCGAGAAGGACGGTCTGGGGCGCGCGTACGTGGCCGGCATGAGCGCCGCGCTCGCCGAGGGGGCCGAGTACGTCGTCCAGATGGACGCCGACGGCAGCCACCCCGTGGAAGCGGTCCCACGCATGCTCGGTACGGCCATGGCGTCCGGCGTGGGCCTCGTCGTGGGCAGCCGGTACGTGGAGGGCGGGTCGCTGGACGAGGAGTGGGGCAAGCACCGCGTGCTGCTCTCGCGCTTCGCCAACCGCTACGCCCGGACCGTGCTCGGCACCAAGATCCGGGACATCACCGCCGGCTTCAACCTGTGGTCGGCGGCCACCCTGCACGACATCGACCTGGCGACCCTCGACAGCGCCGGGTACAGCTTCCAGGTCGAGCTGAAGTTCAAGGCCGTGCGGGCCGGGCACAGCGCCGTGGAGATCCCGATCCGCTTCGAGGAGCGCACCGAGGGCGTGTCCAAGATGAGCCTCTCGACGCAGATCGAGTCGGCGATCGTGCCGGTACGGCTCCGACTGCGCAACCGACGGGGCTGAGTGCCCGGTGAGCAGCGGACGGCATGCGCTTCCCTCCCGGTTCGGGAAGCTGTACCGCGAGATCGCGAAGTTCGGCATGGTGGGGGCGTCGGGCTTCGTCGTCAACCTCGCGGTGTTCAACCTCATCAGGACCCTCACCGAGTGGCAGACGGTCCGGGCCAGCGTGCTGGCGACGATCGTCGCGATCCTCAGCAACTACCTCGGCCTGCGGTACTTCGCGTACCGCAACCGGGACCAGGAGGACCGCAACAGCCGCCGCAAGGAGCTGACGCTCTTCCTCTTCTTCAGCGCGATCGGCCTGGTCATCGAGAACTCGGTGCTCTACGCGACGACCTACGGGCTCGGCTGGGACGGCACGCTCGCCACCAATGTCAGCAAGTTCCTCGGCATCGGCATCGCGACGCTCTTCCGGTTCTGGTCCTACCGCACCTGGGTCTTCAAGGCGTCCGGGAGCGGGCGGCCGGTCGTCGCGTCGGGGGATCCCGTCGAGTCGCGGGACCCCGTCGTGCCGTACCCCGAGCCGTACCCCGAGCCCGCGCTGAGCGGCTCCTGGGAGCACAGCTGAGGTGACCGGACGGGCAGGGCCCGGCGCGCTGGTGCGCGCCGGGTCACTCGCCCGCGGCGGTGGAGGCCTGAGCCTCGCCCCGTCGGTGGATCTGGCGGAAGGTGAACTCGGCCAGGTTGTCGCCGATGCTGAAGACCGCGGTGTCCTTCTCCGTGACGTCCTTGCCGCCGGCGAAGCCGGAGATCGTGAAGTAGGCGTAGCGGCCGTAGGAGTTCGAGGTCGTGCGGCAGATCGCGGAGTTGCAGAAGGCCTTGACCGCGCCGCCGGACAGCGACTTGACGATGTCCTTCTTGGTGTTGACCTGGCTCTTCGCCTTCTGCGCCTTGGCCTCGGTGTCGAACACGGCCACTCCGACCGTCACCGAGACGCCGTCCTTGGTGTAGCTGACGCGCATGAACTGGGTGCAGCCGTTGGCCTTGAGGATCTTGCCGAGGCTGGCCTGGACGGTGTCGGCGGCGGCGCAGTTCTTCGTGTCGGAGGTCTCGCCCTTCTTGTACACGGTCGAGCCCATGGTCAGCTGGGTCCCCGGGAAGAGGAGCTTCGCGCTGAGCGGGGCCGTGTCCTTGGCCTTGCTGGCGATGAACTCCTTCGGGTCCAGCGGCGGCGGGGCGCTGGTCGGCGCGAACGACGGCGCGGTCCCGGTGGCGCTCGGGATGTCGGCGGTCGCCGGAAGGGACGAGGTCGGCTTGTTCGCCCGGTCGTCGCCGCTGTTCGCCGACACGACGGCCATCGCGACGGCGGTGCCTATCCCGACCGTGGCGAGCGCGCCGCCCACGATGAAGAACAGCCGGCGGCGTCTGTTGCGGGTCTCGGAGGCCTCGGCGAGCGCGGCCCAGTCCGGGGTCTGCTCGCCCCTGCCGCTGCTCCACGGCTGCTGCGACTGCGGTTTCCAGGGGTCCCACTGGGACGGGGGTCCCCCCTGCTGCCCAAAGCTCATGGGGCGCATCTTAGACGGGGGACGGGAGGTGCTGTCGGGGCTGTGGACAGCGGCCCGGGGGACCTTTCCGGCACGTGTGCACATCTCGGCCGCGAAGGAGTCGCCGATGGCCGTGAAGGGGTCACGAGGGGCTCGTTTTGACCCGTCCGAGGGACCCCGGGTATCCTGCTTCTTCGTTGTGTATTGGCTCGCTCGTTCTCACGCGAGAGAAGCCTCTACCTAGGTTCCCTGGAGCAGTTACCAGTGGGCGGCATACGGGCAGTGGCCCGGCCATTGTCGTCCCCAGCTGCACGATCGCTTCAGTGATGCCATGTGTCAGCACCCATCCACTGAAGAAGAAGGCTGCGAAGTGCGTACGTACAGCCCCAAGCCCGGCGATGTCACTCGCCAGTGGCACGTCATCGACGCTCAGGACATCGTCCTGGGTCGTCTCGCCACCACTGCCGCGTCCCTGCTGCGCGGCAAGCACAAGCCGATCTACGCCCCTCACGTCGACACCGGTGACTTCGTCATCATCATCAACGCCGACAAGGTGCACCTCTCCGGCAACAAGCGGACCCAGAAGATGGCGTACCGCCACTCCGGCTACCCGGGTGGTCTGCGCTCCGTCCGCTACGACGAGCTCCTCGACAAGAACCCCGAGAAGGCCATCGAGAAGGCCGTCAAGGGCATGCTCCCCAAGAACACCCTGGGCCGTCAGATGCTCACCAAGCTGAAGGTCTACTCGGGCGACCAGCACCCGCACGCTGCCCAGCAGCCGGTGCCGTTCGAGATCACCCAGGTCGCGCAGTAAGTCCGGCCACCCCCTAAGACTGAAGAGAATCTGAGGAGAATCGTGGCCGAGACCACCGTCGAGACGCCCGTCGAGGGCGAAGAGATCGTCGACATCGACAGCTACACCACCGAGTCCGAGGTCCCCGTCGAGGGCGAGTACACCTCGGAGTCGCTCGCGTCCCGCTTCGGCGACCCGCAGCCGGCCGCCGGCCTGGGCCGTCGCAAGAACGCGATCGCCCGCGTCCGGATCGTCCCGGGCACCGGCAAGTGGAAGATCAACGGTCGCACCCTTGAGGACTACTTCCCCAACAAGGTGCACCAGCAGGAAGTCAACGAGCCCTTCAAGGTGCTCGAGCTCGAGGGCCGCTACGACGTCATCGCCCGCATCGCGGGTGGCGGTGTCTCCGGTCAGGCCGGTGCCCTGCGCCTCGGCGTGGCCCGCGCGCTGAACGAGGCCGACGTGGACAACAACCGCGGCGCCCTCAAGAAGGCCGGCTTCCTCCGCCGCGACGACCGTGCGGTCGAGCGCAAGAAGGCCGGTCTCAAGAAGGCCCGCAAGGCTCCGCAGTACAGCAAGCGTTAAGCTTCGCTGCCTGTCTGCTCGTACCGGCTCGTTCCCGCGAGCCAGCAGTACGTCCGTTCGCCCCGGCGGCACGCCACAGTGCCGTCGGGGCGTTCGTTTATCACGGCCTTGGGCGTATAACGGCACAAGGCGCTCAAAGGCTCATGTGATCGGATGATCTCCGTAACTGACGCTTCTCCAGGAGGACAAGTGGGACGACTCTTCGGCACGGACGGCGTGCGCGGTGTCGCCAACGCGGATCTGACGGCCGAGATGGCGCTCGGTCTGTCGGTCGCGGCGGCGCACGTGCTGGCCGAGGCGGGCACGTTCGAGGGCCACCGGCCTACGGCGGTCGTCGGACGGGATCCCCGCGCGTCCGGGGAGTTCCTGGAGGCCGCCGTGGTCGCGGGCCTCGCGAGCGCGGGGGTGGACGTGCTGAAGGTCGGCGTGCTGCCGACGCCCGCGGTGGCGTACCTCACCGGCGTCCTCGGCGCCGACCTCGGCGTCATGCTCTCCGCGAGCCACAACGCCATGCCCGACAACGGCGTCAAGTTCCTCGCGCGCGGCGGGCACAAGCTCGACGACGAGCTGGAGGACCGGATCGAGGCGGTCTACGACGCGCACCGGCACGGTGAGCCGTGGGAGCGGCCGACCGGTGCCGGGGTCGGCCGGGTGCGGTCCTACGGCGAGGGGTTCGACCAGTACGTGGCGCACCTCGTCGCCGTACTCCCGAACCGGCTGGACGGTCTGAAGATCGTCCTCGACGAGGCGCACGGCGCTGCCGCGCGGGTGTCGCCGGAGGCGTTCTCGCGGGCGGGGGCCGAGGTGATCACGATCGGGGCCTCGCCGGACGGGCTCAACATCAACGACGGCTGCGGGTCCACCCACCTCGATCTGCTGAAGGCCGCGGTCGTCGAGCACGGGGCCGCGCTCGGCATCGCGCACGACGGGGACGCGGACCGGTGCCTGGCCGTCGACCACACCGGTGAGGAGGTCGACGGCGACCAGATCATGGCCGTGCTCGCGCTCGCGATGAAGGAGCGGGGCGCGCTGCGGTCCGACACCGTCGTCGCCACGGTCATGTCCAACCTCGGGTTCAAGCTGGCGCTGGAGCGGGAGGGGCTGCGGCTCGTCCAGACCGCGGTGGGCGACCGGTATGTGCTGGAGGAGATGAAGGAGCACGGGTACGCGCTCGGCGGCGAGCAGTCCGGGCACGTGATCATCCTGGACCACGCGACGACCGGGGACGGGACGCTGACCGGGCTCATGCTTGCCGCTCGGGTCGCGGAGAGCGGGCGGTCCCTGCGTGAACTGGCCTCCGTGATGGAGCGGTTGCCGCAGGTTCTGATCAACGTGCCCGATGTGGACCGGACCCGGGTGTCGACGTCCGCGGAGCTGGCTTCCGCGGTGGCGGAGGCGGAGCGGGAACTCGGTGAGACGGGGCGGGTGTTGTTGCGGCCGTCCGGGACCGAGCCGTTGGTGCGGGTGATGGTCGAGGCGGCGGATATTGATCAGGCTCGGTCTGTTGCGGGGCGGTTGGCGGATGCGGTGAAGTCTGCGCTTGGCTGAAGGGCCGGGTAGGGGCGGGGGGCTGGTGTGCGTGGCGGGCTGCGGCGGCGTCGTGGCTGGTCGCGCAGTTCCCCGCGCCCCTAACGGGGCTTTCGCCAGAGCCATTTCTGGAGGAGCAGCGTCAGAGTGCCTGCCAGGACGATGCCCATCAGGTTGAGCAGGAGTTGGTTGGTCGAGCCGACTGTCTGGGCGGTGTCGCCGTAGGCCAGGGCCACCGCCGCGTTCGCCGCCGCCGGGACCGTGGTGACCGAGATGGCCACGCCCACCAGGGCGCCCGACTTGGCCGACGTCAGGCTCAGGGTGCCGGCGATGCCCGCCAGGACCGCCACCACGAACGAGAAGGCGTCTGGGGCGTAGACGAAGCCCGTGTTGGGGCGGTCGGCCTCCAACTGGTCCTTGGTGAAGAGGTTCAGGGCGTCCATGAGCCACGTGAAGCCGACCGTGACCACCATCGCCACCGCGAAGCCGACGAGCAGGGCGATCAGGGAGCGCAACGCCAGCCGGGGGTGGCGCTGGACGATCGCCGTGCAGATGCCCGCCAGCGGGCCGAACTCCGGGCCCACCGCCATCGCGCCCACGATCAGGATCGCGTTGTCCAGCACCACACCGCAGGCCGCGATCATCGTGGCCAGCGTGAGGAAGGCGAGATAGGTGACGGAGAGCGTGGACTCCTCGTGGGTGGCGTCCGTCAGGTGCTCCCACAGGACCGCGTCCGCGCCCTCGCCGGGTGCCTCGTCCTCGGCCTTGTCGGCGCGCTTGGAGAGCGACAGGTCGATGTTCTCCACGGCGATGGAGCCGGTCTTGTCGAGATCCAACTTCCGCAGCGCGCCGATCAGTTCGTCACCGGCCTCGCGCGCCACGTCGCACATCACGACATCGCCGGCCGGGTTGCGGGCGGCGCCCGGCATCACGACGAGGTGGGTGGTGCCGACCGTGTTCTCGATCAGGCGGACCACGGCGTCGGTCTTCTCGGCCGGTGTGATCAGGCGCAGATGCAGCATGACGCCTTTCTAACAGGCGCCCGTGATCAGAGCTTGCGGAGGCTGAGCTTGCGCACCTTGTGGTCCTGGCCCTTGCGGATGACGAGGGTGGCCCGGCCGCGGGTGGGGGCGATGTTCTCGACCAGGTTGGGCTTGTTGATGGTGCGCCAGAGGGTGCGGGCGTAGTCGAGGGCCTCCTCCTCCGACACCTGGGTGTACTTCCTGAAGTACGACTCGGGGTTCTGGAAGGCGGTCCGGCGGAGCTTCCTGAACCTGCTCAGGTACCAGTGCTCGATGTCCTCGGTGCTCGCGTCGACGTACACGCTGAAGTCGAAGTAGTCGGCGAGACCGACGCGGGTGCGGCCGTCCGTGCCGGGCAGGGCGGGCTGGAGGACGTTCAGGCCCTCGACGATCAGGATGTCGGGGCGGCGCACGGTGAGCTTCTCGCCGGGGACGATGTCGTAGATCAGGTGGGAGTAGACGGGGGCGGTGACCTCGTCCTTGCCCGCCTTGATGTCGGCGACGAAACGGGTCAGCGCCCGGCGGTCGTACGACTCGGGGAAGCCCTTGCGCGACATGAGGCCGCGGGCCTCCAGTTCCCGGGTGGGGAGCAGGAAGCCGTCGGTCGTGACCAGCTCCACGCGCGGGTGCTCGGGCCAGCGGGACAGCAGGGCCTGGAGGAGACGGGCGACGGTGGACTTGCCCACGGCGACCGATCCGGCGACCCCTATGACGAACGGGGTGCCGGACTGGGAGCCCTGTTCGCCGAGGAACGTGTTCAGCGCTCCTCGCAGCCCGTCCGTGGCACCGACGTAGAGGTTGAGCAGCCGGGACAGCGGGAGGTAGATGTCCCGCACCTCGTCGAGGTCGATGACGTCACCGAGTCCGCGCAGCTTCTCGACCTCCTCGGCGGTGAGGGGGAGCGGCGTCTTGTCGCGCAGCGCACTCCACTCGGCTCGGGTGAGGTCGACGTAGGGAGTCGCCTCCGGCTTGTGCCGGTGGGCGCTCCGGGGCATCGGGGAGACCGGAGAGATCACAGTCCATTGTTAACGGAGTTTGAACGGGGTGGGGGGTGGGGTGTGTCACGCGCGGCCTTTTCGGGGTCAGGTGAAGTCCGCGTAGGCGAGGTGGGTGGCGCAGTGGCGGCAGCGGAAGAGGTACGCGGTCGGCCGGCCGTCCTTGTCGAGGGCGGCGAGAAAGTCGTCGAACCCGTCCTCGGGCCACTGGCGGCGGAGGTGGTCGACGGCGTCCGGGTACCGGTCGAGCTCCTTCGCCCCGGCGGCGCCCAGGAAGGCGGCGCCGTCGCCGCAGTGCGTCAGCCAGGTCGGGGACTGCCAGGTGCGGAATCCCGGGGTGCGCCGGAGGATCGCCGTGACGACGTCCTCGGGCACGTCCCCCTCGATGCCGTCGGTGAAGGTGGCGTCGTAGCGCTCGGCGGCCTTGCCGAAGGCGACGCAGTACGGACAGATGCCGCTGTCCGGGGCGTCGGCGGAGTGGACGGGGCCGGTGTAGACCCAGCCGCGCTCCTGCCCGCAGCAGACACAGGGGGCGTCGGAGGGGGCGACGGAGCCGGTGGCGACGGGGCTGGGGTGATAGGGGAACGAGGGGAGGGCGGGGCGTCTGCGGGGTTCCGGCTGCGGGGAGATCAGCAGCTGGATCGCGCGACCGGTCAGGGCCTCGGGAGCCACGACGACCGCCTCCGCGCGAAGGCTCTCCGGGAGGTGTCCGCGGTCGGCCTCGCTCGTCAGGATCATCGGGCAGTCCTGCGGCAGGACACCCGCGCCGGTTCTGCGGGCGAGCTCGGCGACGAGGTCGAGGATGTCACCGGTGGCGAAGCGGTTGAAGGAGAGCCCGAGGCCGTCTCCGTAGACCTCGGCCTCGCCGCCGTCCTCGGCTTCGATGTCCCAGAACTCCGGGAAACCCGTGGGCGGCATTCCGCCCACGGTGACCGGACCGAGGACGTCGCGTATCGCGGTCTCGTCGAGCGGGGCGGGTTCCTCGCCGACGAAACGGTAGAGGCACAGGCTGTAGCTCACGGCCGGAGCTTTTCACGGGCTTATCCGAAACCGGGCACGAAGTGCCGTGTCCCGTCGCCCTTCGCCCCCTAGGCTGCCCCGCATGTGCGGAATCGTGGGATACGTGGGGTCGCAGTCGGCGCTTGAGGTGGTGATGGCCGGGCTGAAGAGGCTGGAGTATCGGGGGTACGACTCGGCGGGGGTCGCCGTGCTGGCGGACGGGGGGCTGGCCGCGGCCAAGAAGGCCGGGAAGCTGGTCAATCTGGAGAAGGAGCTGGTCGACCGGCCGTTGCCGTCGGGGGCCACCGGGATCGGGCACACCAGGTGGGCCACGCACGGCGGGCCTACGGACGCCAACGCGCATCCTCATCTGGACAACGCCGGCCGGGTGTCCGTCGTCCACAACGGGATCATCGAGAACTTCGCCGCGCTGCGGGGCGAGCTGTCGGAGCGCGGGCACACCCTCGCCTCCGAGACCGACACCGAGGTCGTGGCCCATCTGCTGGCCGAGGAGTTCTCCGCGACCGCCGACCTCGCCGAGGCCATGCGGCTGGTGTGCCGGCGTCTTGAGGGGGCGTTCACGCTGGTCGCGGTGCATGCCGACGAGCCGGATGTCGTCGTCGGTGCGCGGCGGAACTCGCCGCTCGTCGTCGGCGTCGGTGAGGGGGAGGCCTTTCTCGCCTCCGACGTCGCCGCCTTCATCGCGCACACCCGGTCGGCGATCGAGCTGGGGCAGGACCAGGTCGTGGAGCTGCGGCGGGACGGCTTCGCCGTCACCGGGTTCGACGGGCGGCCCGCCGACGTCCGCTCCTACCACGTCGACTGGGACGCCTCCGCCGCCGAGAAGGGCGGCTACGACTACTTCATGCTCAAGGAGATCGCCGAGCAGCCCAAGGCGGTCGCTGACACCCTGCTGGGCCGTATCGACGGGGCCGGCTCGCTGACCCTGGACGAGGTGCGGATCTCCGCCGCCGAGCTGCGGGAGGTGGACAAGGTCGTCATCGTCGCCTGCGGTACGGCCTTCCACGCGGGGCTCATCGCCAAGTACGCCATCGAGCACTGGACCCGGATCCCCTGCGAGGTGGAGCTGGCGAGCGAGTTCCGCTACCGGGACCCGATCCTGGACTCCCGGTCCCTCGTGATCGCCATCTCCCAGTCCGGCGAGACCATGGACACCCTCATGGCGCTACGGCACGCCCGTGAGCAGGGTTCGAAGGTCCTGGCGATCTGCAACACCAACGGGTCCACCATCCCCCGGGAGTCCGACGCCGTGCTGTACACGCACGCCGGGCCCGAGGTCGCCGTAGCGTCGACGAAGGCGTTCCTGACCCAGCTCGTGGCGTGTTACCTGGTAGCGCTCTACCTCGGCCAGGTGCGCGGGACCAAGTGGGGCGACGAGATCTCCGCCGTGATCCGGGACCTGTCGCACATCTCCGGTGAGGTGGAGCGGGTCCTGGAGACCATGGAGCCGGTGCGGGCGCTGGCGCGGTCGCTGGCCGACAAGAACACCGTGCTGTTCCTCGGGCGGCACGTCGGGTATCCGGTGGCCCTCGAAGGCGCGCTCAAGCTCAAGGAACTCGCCTACATGCACGCCGAGGGCTTCGCGGCGGGCGAGCTGAAGCACGGGCCGATCGCCCTCATCGAGGAGGACCTGCCGGTCGTGGTCGTCGTCCCCTCGCCCCGGGGGCGGTCGGTGCTGCACGACAAGATCGTGTCCAACATCCAGGAGATCCGGGCCAGGGGTGCGCGGACCATCGTCATCGCGGAGGAGGGGGACGAGACCGTGGTGCCGTACGCCGACCATCTGATCCGCATCCCGGCCACCCCGACGCTGTTGCAGCCGCTGGTGGCGACCGTGCCGTTGCAGGTGTTCGCCTGCGAGCTGGCCACCGCCCGGGGCAACGAGGTGGATCAACCGCGGAACCTGGCGAAGTCGGTCACGGTGGAGTGATCCCCCTTCAGCCCGTCGAGGAACGTGGCGAAGGCTTCGGTCGGGAGGGTGAGGGTGGCGCGGGTGGGGGTTTTGGAGTCGCGGATGGATATGTGGGTGGGGGAGGTGGCTATCTCGACGCATTCGTTGCCGTCGCCCTCGCCCGAGTAGGAAGACTTCTGCCAGTGGTCCATGGGGTCTCACAGCTCCTTCGCCAGCCGGTGGATGAAGTCGCGGGACTCGTTCGGTTCGAGTGACACGGCCTCCACCATATGGAAGCGAGTTCGGTAAATGCTGAGCTGCGCCTCGGAATCGATGAAGACCGAGCCATGAGGCGCGTCTCGCACCACGGTGTCCAGCTTGGGCAGCGGGCCACCCGCGTAGGTCATCGTGCTGGAAGCGGCGAAGTCGTCCAGGTCGAACGGAATGGCGCGCAAGGTGACGTGCTCCGCCTCGGAGAGCTCAAGGAGCCGTGCGAGCTGGGCCTTTGAGGTGGCGCGATCCTTGACCCTGATGCGCAGCGCCGCCTCATGGATCAGCGCCTGGTACGGGATGGCGATCCTCTGACGCGCCGTGCGGTGCTGGATCCGCAACTCAAGCTCTTCATCGGGGAGTTCGGGCAGCCTGGACGAGAAGACGGCACGGGCGTAGTCCTCCGTCTGCAACAGGCCCGGCACGTACAGGACGGCGACGTGGTGCAGGAACCGGGCATGGTGCTCCAGTTCCGACAGGTCGAGGAAGGGCGTCGGCAGCAGGCCCCGGTACTCCTCCCACCAGCCGCGTGTCCGGTCGGTGGCCATCGAGACCAGGGCGTCGACGAAGTCCTGGTCGGTGCAGGCGTAGTGGGAGGCCAGGCGGCGCACCCGCTGCTCGCTCACGCCGGTGATGCCGGATTCGATGTGGGTGATCTGGACCCGGTTCACCCCTAGCAGTGCCGAGGCTTCGATGGTGGTCAGCCCCGCGGCTTCACGGAGCCTTCGGAGTTCGACTCCCAGGCGCATCTGACGTGCGGTTGGTTCGCGCCTCTGGACCATCCACTGCTCCTCGTTCGGGGTCGGATCACGCGATCGCCTTGCTCTGACATACATGTTACCCCTACCGTCAGTGACGCAACGCTCACTCTGCGGAAGTGCACCGCTCCGTCCTGCCATGACGGACGCGGCACCGCCACCGCGCCCAACCCCCGCTCACCGGAACGGAGTTGACTCATGTCCTCAGCCGACCCCTGGGAGTACACGCTGTACATCCCGAACGACGTCCGAGCAGTCACCGTCGCTCGCCGCACTCTCCGTCTGATCCTGACGATGCACGGCCTGATCCGTCTGACAGACACCGCGGAGCTGCTCGCCGCGGAGTTGGTCTCCAATGCCGTACGGCATACCAAGGGGCCGGCGGCGCTGCGGGTGCGCTGGTCGGCGGGGGTGCTGCGGATCGGGGCGTGGGACGCGGATCCCGAACCGCCCTCGCCGCCCGGGGAGTTGGGGGTGCTGGGGGAGGAGGGGAGGGGGTTGGCGTTGGTGCAGGCGTGTGCGGATCTGTGGGGGTGGCAGCCGTTGGCCAGACACGGGAACCGGGGGAAGTACGTGTGGTGCGAGCTGGCCGCGGCCTGACCGGGAGGTCAGACGTGGGACTCGGGAGGGAAGCCCGTCCAGCGCAGGTCGGCCGGTAGGTGCCGCATGTCGTTGGTGACGAGGACGGCGGGGGCTCGGTCGGGCGGGTAACGGATGACCGTGAGTGCCGCGTTGGCGTGGTTGAGGCCGAGCCAGCGCCACTTCGGGGCGTGCAGGGCGTCCCGGACCAGCCAGGCGACGAGGAAGTTGTGGG
Organism: Streptomyces sp. NPDC057253; assembly: GCF_042669125.1. Classification (NCBI taxonomy): domain Bacteria; kingdom Bacillati; phylum Actinomycetota; class Actinomycetes; order Kitasatosporales; family Streptomycetaceae; genus Streptomyces; species Streptomyces sp. NPDC057253. The sequence goes on from NZ_JBHUXV010000026.1 coordinate 82,224, forward strand.
TGACGACCAGCTCGTGCCGGTCCTCGTCGCCGTCCACGGGGCCGGTGAAGAGGTCGAGCGCCCGGCCTGCCAGCACGGCACCCCGCTCACGCTCCTCGTCGGTGGTGTCGGCGAGGAAGCGGAGGTAGAAGTCGGCGGATTCGGCGGGGAGTTCGGCTGCCGGGGGGACGTAGGGGACGTAGTCGTCGGCGAGGTCGGAGATGAGCAGCGGCACGTTCTCCAACTGGTCGTGGATCAGACGGGCGGTCTGCGTCGCCCGGGGCAGGGGACCGTGGTGAACAGCGGTGAGCGGAACGTCCCGGAGGCGCCGCCCGAGCAGCGTGGCCTGCCGCCGACCGACCCGGCTGAGCCCGCTCTCGTCGGGCAGCGCCTCGCCGTGCCGGGCGAGGTAGAGGTAGCGGGTGGCCTTGCCGGTCATCTCGGGCTCCTGTACGCGCACCGGTGATCTTGCGCCTTTGATGGACGCACCTTGTGGGAACGTCGGTTCCCGTCCCGATCGGAAGGAGGGCTCATGACATCTCAGCCGCACTTCGGTGTGATCCTCACCCGGCTCCTGGCCCACCGCCGGACGGATCTCGTACGGCTGTCCTCGGAGTCCGGGATTGCGGAGGGCGAGCTGCACCGGGTGCTGGCGGGTGCGCCGCCGTCGACCGCGCAACTCGGTCTTCTCGCCCCGGCTCTGGGGTTCCGCTCCGTCGATCTGCATGTGATCGCCGGAGTCCCGATGCCGCGGCCCCCGGCCGTCAGGGACTCGGCCGCGGGAACCGAGATCGTGGAGCTCGTGAAGACAGCGAGGGCTCTGTCGGCGGATCACCGGGCCCGTGTCCGGCGGCTCGTCGTAGAGCTGCCACTGGTGGCCGAGGAACGTCCGCCCGCCCCACCGTCGCTCTACGACCAGCAGGAGGCGGGATTCGGGGCAATGCTCGCCAACCTGCTGTGCGGCAACCGGAATCTGCACTCTCCGGTCGTCGCCGCCAAGACGCTGGCCGTGCTGACGGAAGGCCGCGTGTACCTGGCCGCTTCCACGATCGGCGGGATCGGAAGGGGCCGTGTTCCCCTGACCCCGCTCCGGGTGGCGGGCTTCGCGGCCGCTCTCGGCATACCGGCCGGGGACCTCGCCGCGGTCACCGGGGTCGAGCGTGTCGAGTCGTCGTGGGCCGCCGATCCGGCGACGGCCGAGACGGCGGCGCTGCTCTGGGAGTCCCGTCGTCTCACCAGGGACCAGGCCCTGCGGGTGCGGAGCGAAGCGGAGGCCCTGCTCGGGCCGTCGAGGTGAGGGCCCGCTGGACCGGCGGTGTCCCGCGGCTGATCGTAAAGTGCCCGCATGAGCATCATCGGGGTTGGTATCGACGTCGCCGAGATCGAGCGGTTCGCGGCGTCGTTGGAGCGGACGCCGGGGCTGGCGCAGCGGCTGTTCGTGGACGGTGAGTTGTTTCTGCCCAGTGGGGAGCGGCGCGGGGTCGCCTCGCTGGCCGCGCGGTTCGCCGCCAAGGAGGCGCTCGCCAAGGCGCTCGGGGCTCCGGCCGGGCTGTACTGGACCGACGCCGAGGTGTACGTCGAGGACAGCGGGCAGCCCCGGTTGCGGGTGACCGGGACCGTGGCCGCGCGGGCCGCCGAACTCGGGGTGCGGTCCTGGCACGTGTCGCTCAGTCATGACGCCGGGGTCGCCTCGGCGGTGGTGATCGCGGAGGGGTGACGGTCGGCGGCACGGACGCCGGGTTCGGACCGGGAACCGCGGGCATCCCGACGTCCGCTCCTGAACCTTCCTCAGCCCTGCCCCAGCGCCGCGAACAACTCCTCCAGCGGGGCCGGGACCCGGTCGGCGTCCAGGGCCTCGACCAGGAGGTGGCCGTAGCGGATCTTGCGGCCCTTCTTCGTGCCCAGGAAGCGGCGGAGCTGCTGGTCGCGGGGGCGGCCGTGCTGTGCGGGCTGGGAGCGGAAGGTCTGCCAGGGGCGCAGGTCGCCCTCGGTCCCGACGATCTCCTCGACCCTCGCCGTGCCCAGCGCGCGGATCAGTTCGTCCTCCAGGTCCGACACGCACACGAAGTACTCCGCGTCGGCCGCGCCCGCCCGCTCCAGGCCACGCTCGTAGTAGGGCTGTTCGCGTACGTCGCACAGGCCCGTCAGGCGCAGGTCCAGGCCGGGCGGCCCGAGGACGGCGGCGTACCGGGCGATGCTCATCGCGCCGCCCATCGACACCGCGGCCACCCCCTCCGCGGCGAGGTCCCGGCCCCGTCGCGCGGCCAGTGTCTCCACGGCCGCCAGATCGCTCGGGCCCTCCAGCAGCACGGCTGTCCGTACCTCCAGCCGCTCGGCCAGCTCCCGCGCCGACTCGCCGGAACCACCGCCCGCCCAGCCGCTCACCGCGTCCCGGAACGCCCCCATGTCTGCCATACGGCGAGTCTGCACCCCCGGCCCGGGCGACGGCACGGAATATCCGGGTACCACGAGAGGCAGCCGGGACCACGGAAGGAAGGGGAGACTCGGACCCATGCGAACTGCGTACAGCGTGGAGACGGTCAGGGCGGCCGAGCGGGAGCTGATGGCCCGGTTGCCGGAGGGCGCGCTCATGCAGCGGGCGGCGGCCGGACTGGCGGCGGCCTGCGCGGACCTGCTGGGACGGGTCTACGGCCGCCGGGTCGTGCTGCTCGTCGGCAGCGGGGACAACGGCGGGGACGCCCTGTTCGCGGGGGCACGGCTCGCGCGGCGCGGGGCCGGGGTCACCGCGGTGCTGCTGGCGCCCGAGCGGGCCCATGGCGAGGGGCTGGCCGCGTTCAGGAGGGCGGGCGGACGGGGCGTCGGCATCGACGCAGCCGAGGATGTCATCCATCAGGCCGACCTCCTGCTCGACGGCATCGTCGGCATCGGCGGCAAGGGCGGGCTGCGGCCCGACGCGGCGCGGCTGGCGGAGGTCGCCGACAGCGCGCGCTGCGCCGTCGTCGCCGTGGATCTGCCGAGCGGGGTCGACGCCGACACCGGGGAGGTGCACGGGGCCGCCGTGCGGGCCGACCTCACCGTCACCTTCGGGACGCACAAGCCGGGACTGCTGGTCGATCCGGCGCGGGAGTACGCCGGGTCGGTGCGGCTCGTCGACATCGGGCTCGGGGCCGTGCTGCCCGCCGAGGCCGAACTGGAGGCACTCCAACACACCGACGTACGGCGGCTGTTGCCGTTGCCGAGCGGGGAGAGCGACAAGTACCGGCGCGGTGTCGTCGGGATCGCCGCCGGGTCCGCGCGCTATCCGGGGGCCGCCGTGCTCGCCGTGTCCGGGGCGCTGCGGGGCGGGGCCGGGGCCGTGCGGTACGTCGGGCCCGCCGGGGACGCCGTGCTCGCCCGCTTCCCCGAGACGCTCGTCTCCGACCAGGGGCCCAAGCGGGCCGGGCGGGTGCAGGCCTGGGTGGTGGGGCCGGGGGCCGGGGACGACGCCGCCGCCGTCGCGGAGGTGCTGGCCTCGGACGTGCCCGTGCTCATCGACGCGGACGGGCTGCGGCTCGCCGACCGGGACGCCGTACGCGCGCGTACCGCGCCGACCCTCATGACCCCGCACGCCGGAGAGGCCGCCGCGCTCCTCGGGGTGCCGCGCGAGGAGGTCGAGGCGGCCCGGCTGGCCTCCGCGCGCGAACTCGCCGCCCGCTATGACGCGGCGGTGCTGCTCAAGGGCTCGACCACGCTCGTCGCCGACGCCGCCGGCGGGGCCGTACGCGTCAATCCGACCGGAACGGCCTGGCTGGCCACCGCCGGCAGCGGCGACGTCCTGTCCGGCCTCGCGGGCTCCCTGCTCGCCTCGGGCCTCACCGCCCTGGACGCCGGCAGCACGGCCGCGTACCTGCACGGGCTGGCCGGCCGATTCGCGGCCGACGGGGCGCCGGTAGGAGCCCACGACGTGGCGGAGGCGGTACCGGAGGCATGGCGGGACGTGAGGGAGGCGTGAGCGGGCGGACGTAGGCGTGAGCGGGCGTGTGAGCCGGCGGTGGTAAACGGACGGCGGGCCGCAGTGAGGAAAAGGGCGCGTGCGGCGGCGGTCGGACGACGCGCTGCGGCGGGGAACGGATACCGGCGCGCGCGGTGGGAGAGCGCGTGGTGGGGATCCGGCAACGTGTCGCAGCGGCAAACGGAGGACCCGTCACGAACTACTACCTGATGGGACCAATACCGGTCGGCCGAATATGCGGAGCCGAAAGGGCGATGTTTCGCTGGCCGCATGGATGAGCCAAATATACGCGGCACCACCCGGCGTGAACTGCTGGGCGGCGCGGCAGTCGTTCTGGGGAGTCCCGTTCTCGGTTTTCGTGAGGACTCCCCGGATCCCCGCAGCACACCCGATCCGTCGGTGGAGGAGCCCCAGGGCGCCTGCGCCGGCGACTACGACGAGGAGTTCGAGGAACTGCTGGCGGCCGTCGAGGATGTCGAGGTCAGCGACCGCGCCCTCGCCCCCGCCAAGTGGAGCAGACCCATCCGTAAAAGGGTCAGAGTGACGATGCGTTACGGAGTGCGGGGGAACTGGCTGGTGGGATACCACACCGGAGTGGATCTTGCCGTACCCAAGGGAACCCCGGTTTACGCGGTCGGCACCGGCGTCGTCGTCCTGGCCAGCTGGTCGGGGTCGTACGGGAAGGCCGTGACGATCAAACTGAGCGACTCCCGGTACGTCGTCTACGGCCATCTCTCGCGCATCTCGGTCGCCCGCGGTGCCAAGGTCAAGGCCGGCACCCGCCTCGGCAGCAGCGGGGCCACCGGCCGTGCCACCGGACCCCATCTGCACTTCGAGGTCCGCGCCAAGCGCACGTACGGCTCGGACATCGACCCGGTGAAGTACCTGGCCAGACACGGTCTGACCCTCTGACAGCGGCACGTGAGGGCGTCCCGGGGGACGTGCTCATCGGCGGTGTCGGTCCCCTCTGAGACACTGGGGGCGCCATGAACGAGACAGCAACCGCCCCGACCGCACCGCTCCGCGCCCGAGCCGAGATCGACCTGGCCGCGCTGCGGGCCAATGTGCGGGCCCTGCGCGCCCGCGCGTCCGGGGCCGCCCTCATGGCCGTGGTCAAGTCCGACGCGTACGGCCACGGCGCGGTGCCGTGCGCCCGCGCCGCGGTCGAGGCGGGTGCCGAGTGGCTGGGCACCGCCACCCCGGAGGAGGCCCTCGCACTGCGCAGGGCGGGTCTGCCGGGGCGGATCATGTGCTGGCTGTGGACCCCCGGCGGGCCCTGGCGGGAGGCGATCGAGGCCGACCTCGACGTGTCCGTCAGCGACCCGTGGGCGCTGCGCGAGGTCGCCGACGCGGCCCGCGCGGCCGGCCTGCCCGCACGCGTGCAGCTCAAGGCCGACACCGGGCTCGGGCGCGGCGGCAGCCAGCCCGGCGAGGACTGGGCCGCCCTGGTCGCCGAGGCCCTGGGCGCCGAGGCGCGGGGCCTGCTGCGCGTCACCGGGCTCTGGTCGCACTTCGCCTGCGCCGACGAGCCCGGGCACCCCTCCATCGCCGCCCAGCTCGCCCTCTTCCGGGAGATGGTGGCGTACGCCGAAGGACAGGGCGTGCGCCCCGAGGTCCGGCACATCGCCAACTCGCCCGCCACGCTCACCCTCCCGGAGAGCCACTTCGACCTCGTCCGCACCGGGATCGCGGTCTACGGCATCTCGCCCAGCCCCGAGCTCGGTGCCCCCGCCGACTTCGGACTGCGCCCGGCGATGACGCTGTCGGCGTCGCTCGCCCTGGTCAAGCAGGTCCCGGGCGGCCACGGCGTCAGCTACGGCCACCGCTATGTCACCCCCGGCGAGACCACCCTCGGCCTCGTGCCCGTCGGCTACGCGGACGGCATCCCGCGGCACGCCTCCGGGGCCGGCCCGGTCCTGGTCGACGGCAAGTGGCGTACGGTCGCCGGGCGGATCGCCATGGACCAGTTCGTCGTGGACCTCGGCGGCGACCGGCTGCCCACCGGCACCCGGGCCGTGCTCTTCGGACCCGGCGACGGCGGTGAGCCCACCGCCGAGGACTGGGCGCAGGCCGCGGGCACCATCGCCTACGAAATCGTGACCCGCATCGGAACACGCGTTCCCCGCGTCTATGTGAATGAGGGACAAGCGGGGTAACCGCACAGTACGTGCGAGAACAGCCAGTCCCGCCACACCGGTATCACCCGACCCAGCGAACAGGAGCGGTACGTGAGCGAGAGCAGTGCGGAGGCCGTCGTCGACGCCGCCGCGTCGGTGGCCCTCGCCTCCGCGGCGGGGGCGGGCGCCGGCTGGCGCCGGGCGACCGGGGTCGCCGGCGCCGCGATAGGCGTGATCGCCGCGGGCGCCGCGGCGGGCGTCGCCATCGAGCGACTCACCGTCGGGCGCGGCATGCGGCAGAAGGCACGCCTCGCGCTCGACTCGGCCGGGCCCTACGGCGCGCTGCGCGGCACCCCCGGCAAGGCGTACGCCGACGACGGCACCGAGCTGTACTACGAGGTCGACGACGTGGACCCGCAGGCGGCGCCCGCGCTGTCCCCGCGCCGGCGCCGGCTGTTCGGGCGCAAGGCACCCGCTCCGGTCACCGTCGTCTTCAGCCACGGCTACTGCCTCAGCCAGGACTCCTGGCACTTCCAGCGGGCCGCCCTCAGGGGTGTGGTGCGGACCGTGCACTGGGACCAGCGCAGCCACGGCCGGTCCGGGCGGGGCGTACGGCAGGTGCAGGACGGGGTGCCGGTCGACATCGAGCAGCTCGGACGCGACCTGAAGGCCGTCATCGACGCGACCGTGCCCGAGGGGCCGATCGTGCTCGTCGGGCACTCCATGGGCGGCATGACCGTGATGGCGCTGGCCGACGCGTTCCCCGAGCTGATCCGCGACCGGGTGGTCGCGGTGGCCCTGGTCGGCACCTCGTCCGGGCGGCTCGGCGAGGTCAACTTCGGGCTGCCGGTCGCCGGTGTCAATGCCGTACGGCGGGTGCTGCCGGGCGTCCTCAAGGTGCTGGGGCAGCGGGCCGACCTCGTGGAGAAGGGGCGCCGGGCCACCGCCGACCTGTTCGCCGGGATCATCAAGCGGTACTCCTTCGCCTCCCGGGACGTCGACCCGGCCATCGTGCGGTTCGCCGAGCGGATGATCGAGGGCACCCCGATCGACGTGGTCGCCGAGTACTACCCGGCGTTCGACAACCACGACAAGACCGCCGCCCTCGCCCACTTCGCCGACAAGCCGGTCCTCGTGCTCGCCGGGGTGGGGGACATGGTGACGCCCAGCGAGCACAGCGAGGCGATCGCCTCCCTGCTGCCGGAGGCGGAACTGGTCCTGGTCCCGGACGCCGGACACCTGGTCATGCTGGAACACCCGGAAGTGGTCACCGACCGCCTCGCCGACCTCCTCACCCGCGCGGGGGCGGTGCCCGCAGGGGCTACCGTTGGCGGTTATGGAAGCAGTACCGCGCAACCCGGTTGAGACCGAGCTGACCGTCACCTCCCCCGAGCAGATGCGCGAGCTGGGCCTGAAGCTCGCCAAGCTGCTGCGCGCCGGGGACCTCGTGATGCTCAGCGGGGAGCTCGGCGCGGGCAAGACGACCCTGACCCGCGGACTCGGTGAGGGACTCGGGGTGCGGGGGGCCGTGACCTCGCCGACCTTCGTGATCGCCCGGGTGCATCCGTCCCTGGGGGACGGGCCGCCGCTGGTCCACGTGGACGCGTACCGCCTGGGTGGCGGGCTCGACGAGATGGAGGACCTCGATCTCGACGTGTCGCTGCCGGAGTCGGTGGTCGTCGTGGAGTGGGGCGAGGGCAAGGTCGAGGAGCTGACCGACGACCGGCTGCACGTCCAGATCCACCGGGCGGTCGGTGACACCACGGACGAGGTGCGGCACGTGACGCTGACGCCGGTCGGGGAGCGGTGGGCCGCGGCCGACCTCGGCGTGCTCACGGCCTGAGCGCCGGGGCGGCTTTCAAACGGTCGTTTTCCGTGAACGTTCCGACAACGCGTCGGCAAGATATTGCATTCGGTGTCTCGCGCGTGGTCACATGGTACCCAGCCCGTAGTTAGGTGTACCTAACTACGCCCGCCCCCGAACTCCAGGAGGCGTCCATGTCGGCCACCGAGAACCGGCCCCGACCGCAGCCACGCGCGATCGCCGGCGGCGTGTCCATGCGCGACCTGCTGGCCTCCTGCGCGGCCGCGGAAGCCGTCTCGACACCCCCACGCCTGCCCGACCCGGGAACCGGCGGCACGGAAGCCACGGCCCGCACCCACCCCAAGGCCGCCTGACCGACCGAAGCCCCCGGGGCTGCCGACCTGTCCGACCCGTCGGCCGACGCGGGGCCGCCTCACCGTCCCGAAGCCTCCTGGCCGACGGTGGGCCGATCGACCGACCGGGCCCGGGGCTCGCCGACTGACGCGGGCCGCCCGACCAGCCGGAGCCACCTCGACCGACTGGCTGCCCGACCGGCCGGAGGCCTCTGGCCGACGCGCGGGTGCCGACTGTCCAGGGCCCGCCGGCGACGCGGGTTCGCCGCCTGAGCTGCCCAAGGCCTGCCGGCCGACGCGGGGCCGCCCGACCTGCCCGAGGTCCAGGCCGGCCCGAGGGCCTCCGGCAGGGCTCGGGCCCGAGGTTCCCAACCTGCCCGAGCCCCCAGCCGGTCCCAGGGCCCCCGCCCCCGGCAGGGCTCAGTGGACCACGACGACCTTCGCTCCGATCATCGCGAAAGTCCACATCGCGTTGCCGTCCTCGCGGGACTCTCGGATGCCGCCCGTCAGGACGGTGTCCGAGGTGGCGAGGGGGGCCGGGTCCTGGACGGGCGCGCTGAAGCCGATGGCCACTCCGTCGGCGCCGGAGGCGAAGCGGACCACGTGTTCGACGGGGATGCCGTCGGTGCCGGTGATCGCGTTGGATCGGGAGGTGACCGCGTAGACGCCGGGGGCCGGGTCGACGTTCCCCGGCGTGACCTTGAAGGTGCGGGTGACCACGTCGCCGGTGCTCACCAGCCAGACCCGGTCGCTGTCCAGGGAGTACACGACGCGCGCGCCGGTGCTCGATGCGGCGGGGAGGGCCGTGGGGTCCTTCTTCTGCCGGAGGACCTTCGAGGTGACGGCCGCGGGGGTGCCGTCCGCGCGGGCCTTGGCGGGGGCCGTGGCGTAGGCCTGGTAGCCGAGGACGCCGACCGTCGCGAGGGCCGCTGTGGTGAGGGCGGTTACGAAGCCTGCGCTGCTGGATGCCACCGATACCTCTTGCAGTATTTGGTCCTGATTTGTGGCGACGGTAGCAGCTCGGAGATCGTCCGCTGCGCCGAAGTCGGCCTGCGGCCGCCCCTCCCGCCCAGGAGCCGTAGGCTGTTCGCGTGCTGTTGCTCGCTCTGGATACCGCCACGCCCGCCGTGACCGTCGCTCTGCACGACGGACAGGACGTACTCGCCTCCTTCAGTCAGGTGGACGCCCGTCGGCACGGGGAACTGCTCCTTCCGGCCGTCGACCGGGTGCTCGCGGCCGCGGGGGTGACGCTGGACGCCGTCACCGCGATCGTCGTGGGGACCGGACCGGGGCCCTACACCGGGCTGCGGGTCGGACTCATGACCGCGGACACCTTCGGACTCGCGCTCGGCGTGCCCGTGCACGGCGTGTGCACCCTGGACGGCCTCGCCTACGCGGCCGACCTGGAGGCACCCTTCGTCGTGGCCACCGACGCGCGGCGCAAGGAGGTCTACTGGGCGCGGTACGAGGACTCCCGCACCCGAACCGGTGAACCCTCCGTCGACCGGCCCGCCGACATCGCCGAGCGGGTCGCGGGACTGCCCGCCGTCGGAGCCGGGGCGCTGCTCTACCCCGACACCTTCCCCGCCGCCCACGAGCCCGAGCACGTCAGTGCCGCCGCCCTCGCCGCCCTCGCGGCCGAGAGGCTCGCGGCCGGCGCGGAACTGCCCGCACCCCGCCCGCTGTACCTGCGGCGGCCCGACGCCCAGGTGCCCAAGAACTACAAGGTGGTCACCCCCAAGTGACCTCCCCCGTGATTCCTGTGCTGCGCGAGATGCGCTGGTGGGACATCGACCCCGTCCTGGAGCTGGAGAAGGACCTCTTCCCGGAGGACGCCTGGTCCCGGGGCATGTTCTGGTCCGAGCTGGCGCACTCGCGGGGGCCCGACGCGACCCGGCGGTACGTGGTGGCCGAGGAGGGCGAGCGGATCGTGGGGTACGCGGGGCTCGCCGTCGCCGGCACTGCGTCTGACAGCGACTCCGCCGCGGGGGCCGACGTACAGACGATCGCCGTCGCCCGTGACCACTGGGGCACCGGGCTCGGGGCGACCCTGCTGACCGAGCTGCTGCGGGCCGCGACCGCCTTCGAGTGCGCCGAGGTCATGCTGGAGTGCCGGATCGACAACGTCCGCGCCCAGAAGCTCTATGAGCGCTTCGGCTTCGAGGCCATCGGGTTCCGGCGCGGCTACTACCAGCCGGGCAATGTGGACGCCCTGGTCATGCGACTCACCGACCCTTCAACTTCCGTACGAGGAACCGAGATCAATGGCTGACGAACCGCTTGTCCTGGGCATCGAGACCTCCTGTGACGAGACCGGCGTCGGCATCGTCCGGGGGACCACCCTGCTGGCCGACGCCATCGCGTCCAGCGTGGACGAGCACGCCCGGTTCGGAGGTGTCGTCCCGGAGGTGGCCTCCCGGGCGCACCTCGAAGCGATGGTGCCGACCATCGAGCGCGCCCTGAAGGAGGCCGGGGTCTCGGCGAGGGACCTCGACGGCATCGCCGTCACCGCCGGTCCCGGACTCGCCGGTGCGCTCCTCGTCGGGGTCTCCGCGGCGAAGGCGTACGCCTACGCCCTCGGCAAGCCCCTCTACGGCGTCAACCACCTGGCCTCGCACATCTGCGTGGACCAGCTGGAGCACGGGGCGCTGCCGGAGCCGACGATGGCGCTGCTGGTCTCCGGCGGCCACTCCTCCCTGCTGCTGTCCTCGGACATCACCTCCGACGTGCGGCCCATGGGCGCCACCATCGACGACGCGGCCGGCGAGGCCTTCGACAAGATCGCCCGGGTGCTGAACCTCGGCTTCCCCGGCGGCCCGGTCATCGACCGGTACGCGAAGGAGGGCGACCCGAACGCGATCTCCTTCCCACGCGGACTGACCGGTCCGCGCGACCCGGCGTACGACTTCTCCTTCTCCGGGCTGAAGACGGCCGTCGCCCGCTGGATCGAGGCCAAGCGGGCCGCGGGGGAGGAGGTGCCGGTGCGGGACGTGGCGGCCTCCTTCCAGGAGGCGGTCGTGGACGTGCTCACCCGCAAGGCCGTGCGGGCCTGCAAGGACGAGGGCGTCGACCACCTGATGATCGGCGGCGGTGTCGCCGCCAACTCGCGGCTGCGGGTCCTCGCCCAGGAGCGCTGCGAGGCCGCCGGGATCCGGCTGCGGGTCCCGCGGCCCAAGCTCTGCACCGACAACGGCGCGATGGTCGCCGCCCTCGGCGCGGAGATGGTGGCCCGCGGCCGCCCGGCCTCCAGCTGGGACCTCTCCGCCGACTCCTCGCTCCCGGTGACGGACCCGCACGTCCCGGGCCACGACCACGTGCACGAGGTCGGCGAGGGGAACCTCTACTCGTGACGGTCGCGCTGATGTGGGAGGCCCGGGCGGTCGACGGCCGCGGCGAGGAACTCCTCGCCTGGGCCCGCCGCCAGGAGCTTGCCGTACGACCCCTGCGACGCGAGACCCTCCGGGCCCCGCAGGACCGCGTCCTGGTCATCACGTGGTGGGACGCGTCCTACGACGCCGACCTGCCCGAACTCCCGGAGCCGGGCGGTGAGTTGGTCGCCAGGGCGGTGCACAGGTGGCGGTTCGAGTCGGTGGACTGACCCCGGTCCCTACGCCACCTCCGTCTCGCAGCGCAGTCGGCGGTCCGGGCCCAGCTCCCGTACCGGGCCCGTCAGGTGCAGTCGTGTCGTGTGGCGGGGCTCGGCGCTCGACGCGGAGAGCCGTAGTTCCAGGTCGCCCGGTTCCACGATCCTCCTGCCCGTGCGGTCGGTGAAGGCGGACAGGTCCGCGTGGAAGCGGAAGGTCACGCGGCGGGACTCGCCCGGGGCCAACTCCAGCCGCCGGTAACCGATCAGGCGGACGTCCGGGCGGGTCACCGAGGCCACCGGGTCGTGCAGGTACAGCTGGACGACCTCGGCGCCCGCGTGGTCGCCCGTGTTGCGGACGGTGACGGCGAGGTCGTAGGAGCCGTCGGTCGTGATGGTCGGGGTCGAGCCCTCGAAGTCGTCCCAGGTGAACTCCGTGTAGGAGCGCCCGTGGCCGAAGGGGTACAGCGGGGTCGGGTCCAGGTTGCTGACCTCGCCCGCGAGGCCGAGCGGTGGCTGGAGGTAGGTCCAGGGCTGGCCGCCGGGCACCTGCGGGACGCTCACCGGGAGGCGGCCCGAGGGGTTCACCCGGCCCGAGAGGACCCCGGCGACCGCCGGGCCGCCCTCCTCGCCGGGGAAGAACGCCTGGACCACCGCACCGAGCCGGCCCTGCCAGCGACCGAGCGCGTAGGGGCGGCCGGTGAGGAGGACGAGCACGACCGGGACGCCGGTCGCGACCAGGGTGTCCAGCAACTCGCCCTGGACGCCCGGCAGTCGCAGGTCCGTCACATCGCAGCCCTCGCCCGAGGTACCGCGCCCGAACAGGCCCGCCCGGTCGCCCAGCACTGCCACGCACACGTCCGCCTCGGCCGTCCTCGCCACCGCCTCCTCGAAGCCCGCCGTGTCCGGGTCGTCGACCCCGCAGCCCTCGGTGAACGTCACCTTGGCGTCCGGGAGTTCGGTGCGCAGCGCCTGGAGGACCGTGGGGATCTCGATGCCCATCGGGACGTCCGGGTGGTGGGTGAGGACGTGGGAGGGGAAGGAGTAGCAGCCGAGCATCGCCAGCGCGTCGGCGGCCCGCGGGCCGACGACCGCGATCCGGGTGTCCGGCGCCAGCGGGAGCAGGCCGTCCGGGTTGTCGAGGAGCACCACCGACTCCTCGGCCAGGCGGCGGGCCAGCGCCCGGTTCGCCGTCGAGTCCAGGTCGATCCGCCCGGTGGGCTCCGGGTTCCAGTCCTCGTCCAGCAGGCCCAGCTCGCACTTCTGGAGCAGGACCCGGCGGGCCGCCCGGTCGATCAGGGACTCCGGGACCTCCCCGGCCCGGACCGCCTCGACGAGCGGCCGGCCGTAGCACTTCACCGTCGGCAGCTCGACGTCCAGCCCCGCCTCCAGGGCCGCGTGGGCCGCGCCCGCCTCGGTGCCCGCGATCCGGTGCTGGGTCTGGAGGAAGCCGACGCCGAAGTAGTCGGCGACCACCGTGCCGGTGAACCCCCACTGCTCGCGCAGGAGTTCGGTCAGCAGGCCGGGGTCTGCGGAGGCCGGGACACCGTCGGTGTCGGTGTACGCGGCCATCACCGAGCGCGCCCCGCCCTCGCGCAGCGCGAACTCGAAGGGCGGCAGGGTGATGTCGGCGAACTCCCGCACCCCGGCCCGCACGGGCGCGAGATTGCGGGCGCCCGCCGAGGAGGCGTACCCGGCGAAGTGCTTGAGCGTGGCGACGATCCCGGCCGACTCCAGGCCCCGGACGTACGCTGCGCCGATCGTGCCCACCAGGTACGGGTCCTCGCCGATCGTCTCCTCGACCCGCCCCCAGCGCGGGTCGCGGACGACGTCCAGAACGGGGGCCAGTCCCTGGTGGACGCCGACCGCACGCAGGTCGCGGCCGATGGCGCCGGCCATCTCCGCGACCAGTTCGGAGTCCCAGCTCGCCCCCCAGGCGAGCGGGACCGGATAGGCGGTCGCCCGCCAGGTGGTGAAGCCGGCCAGGCACTCCTCGTGGGCCAGCGCCGGAATGCCGAAGCGGCCGGCCTCCGCGATACGGCGCTGGGCGCGGGCCAGTGCCTGCGCGCCCAGCGCCGGGTCCACGGGGGCGGTGCCGAAGGGGCGGGTGAGCTGGCCGAGCCCTCGGGTGATCAGCTCGTCCCAGTCGTACTCGGCGGTCATCTCGCGTTGCAGGGGAGCGACGCCGTCCCCGTCCGTGCTGGCGCCCACCCACACGCCGTACAGCTGGGCGGTCTTCTCCTCCAGGGTCATCCGGGAGAGGAGGTCGTCGACGCGGGCGGCGGCGGTCAGGGCGGGGTCACGCCAGGGCGCGGTGGTCATGTAACTCCTGTCGGGCTCGACTGTCGGGTCGACGACGACCTTCGCGAATGTTTCGATGTTAAATCCGAATGTTTTGGGAACCTAGGGCCGGCACGAGGGTTCGTCAAGAGGTCGTGCAGGGATACGATCGCCGCCATGACACCCCCGGAGCCCGCTGAAACCCGGACGACATCCCCTGCGGTGGGGCGGTCGCAGCAGACCGCGACCCTCGCCGAGATCGCCCGGGAGGCCGGCGTCTCGGCGCCGACAGTTTCGAAGGTCCTCAACGGCCGGGCCGACGTCGCGCCCGCGACCCGCGCCCGCGTCGAGGACCTGCTGCGCGCGCACGGCTACCGGCGCCGCCGTGCCGAGGCGAGCCGCTCGCCCCTGATCGACCTGGTCTTCCACGAGCTGGAGAGCGCGTGGGCGATGGAGGTCATCCGGGGCGTGGAGAACGTCGCCCGGGACGCCGGGCTCAGCGTGGTGCTGAGCGAGAGCGCCGGGCGGCTCACCCCCGGGCGCACCTGGGCCGACCAGGTCGCCGCCCGCCGCCCCTACGGCGTGGTCCTCGTGCTGTCCGGGCTCGACGAGTCCCAGCGCGCGCTGCTGAGCAGCAGGTCGATCCCGTTCGTGGTGATGGACCCGGCCGGCGATCCGGGCGCCGACGTGCCCTCGATCGGCGCCACCAACTGGCAGGGCGGGCTCGCCGCCACCCGGCACCTCGTCGAGCTCGGGCACCGGCGGATCGGCACGATCACCGGACCCTCCCGGATGATGTGCAGCCGCGCTCGCGTCGACGGCTACCGGGCCGCGCTGGAGACCGCCGGGCTGCCCGTCGACCCCGGGCTGATCATGCCCGGCGATTTCCACCACGAGACCGGCTACCGCCAGGGCCTGGAACTGCTGCGCCGCCCGGACCGGCCCACCGCGGTCTTCGCCGGCAACGACCTCCAGGCGCTCGGCCTGTACGAGGCCGCGCGCGAGCTGGGGCTGCGGATTCCGGAGGACCTGAGCGTGGTCGGGTTCGACGATCTGCCGGTGGCGCGGTGGGTGGGGCCGCCGCTGACGACCGTACGGCAGCCGCTGACGGAGATGGCCGAGGCTGCGGCGAAGCTGGTGCTCGACCTTGGCCGGGAGGACCAGGTGCCTGCGGCGACGCGGGTGGAGTTGGCTACGAGCCTGGTTGTCCGTAGTAGTTGCGCCGGGGTGGAGCGGGGCGCCTAGGGGGGCGCCTCGTCGGTTGTCTCGCGGGTGCGGCTGCGTTGTGGCTGGTCGCGCCCACGCGGCGGAGCCGCATGTCGACACAGCCCCGCGCCCCTGGGCAAGTGACCTTGACCGGTGAGGGCCGGCACCCATCCGCCTCCGAAGTCAGTCGGCTATGTCGCCGAAAGTTTCGAAGGGGTGCCCAGTCTGAGAATTTCCGAAGAACAAGGCCTCAAAGCTCCTGGCCGTAATAATTCGGACTTACGTTCTTCCCCGTGACGGGAGAAGACGAGAACGGGGACACGGGCAGAAGACCGGGCCGGCGACCGAAGGTGCTGAAGGTCGTCGGCCTTGGTCTGGCGGGTCTGCTGGTGCTGGGGGTCGGGACGGCCGGCTGGGCCTACTGGCATCTCAACAACAACATCAAGAGCGTCGACATCAACAGCGCGCTCGGCGACGACCGACCGCCCAGGCCGACCCCGTCCCCCTCGGCCTCGGCCTCCGCCAGCGCGGCCCCGCTGCCCACCGGAGCCGTGAACATCCTGGTCCTCGGCTCGGACTCGCGCAGCGGCAAGGAGAACAAGGCGCTCGGCGGCGGCAGCAGTACCGGGGCCCGTTCCGACACCGCGATGGTCGTGCACATCGACGCGGGGCGCACCGGGGCCACGATCGTCAGCATCCCCCGCGACACCCTCGTCACCCGCCCCTCCTGCCCGCTGAAGAGCGGCGGCTCCACGGCGGTGGCATACGGGGCGATGTTCAACAGCGCCTACTCGGTGGGCGGTCCGGTGTGCGCGGTCAAGACGGTCGAGTCGATCACGAACGTCCGCATGGACCACTACATCGAGATCGACTTCTCGGGTTTCGCGAAGCTGGTGAACGCCCTCGGCGGGGTCACGGTCACCACGGACGAGGACATCGACGACGACGACAGCCATCTGCACCTGAAGGCGGGCACCCACCACCTGGACGGCACCACGGCCCTCGCGCTCGCCCGCACCCGGCACGGCATAGGCGACGGCAGCGACCTGGGCCGCATAGGCCTCCAGCAGACCCTGGTGAAGGCCCTGCTGGAGCAGATCTCCTCGACGAACCTCCTGACCAGCCCCACCAAGCTGTACTCCGTCGCCGACGCGATCACCGGCAGTCTCACCACCGACACCGGCCTCGACTCCCTGACCGAGCTGATGAGCCTCGGCGAGAGCCTGAAGGGCCTGACGAGCGACCGGACGAAGACCGTGACCATGCCGGTGGTGACCGCGCCCTCCAACCCCAACCGGGTGGTGGCCAAGGAGCCCGCGGCGAGCGAGCTGTGGGAGTCGCTGCGCTGACTTCTCCCTGACGTGTGCACCGAAAAACTGGACGCCTGCTGCAACCAGCGGGCGTCCAGGGATGTCTGTTGCGGTGACCACACAGCAGTAAACAGGGGGAACACTGATGTCCAACGCGCGTTCGTACAAAGCCTGGTCCGTGCCGCTGATCGCCGGAGTGCTCGCGCTCGGCGGGATACCCGCCCTCGCGGGCAGCGCCGTGGCGGACGAATCGAAGGCCGTCCAGGACGACTTCAACGGGGACGGCTACAAGGACCTCGCCGTCGGTGCCCCGATCGCCACGATCGGCGGCAAGAAGGGGGCGGGCTACGTCACCGTCATGTACGGCGGCCCGCACGGCCTGACCAAGGACAGCCGCACCATCATCAGCCGCTCGACCAGCGGCATCCCGGGCGACCCCGCCGCGGGCGAGAACTTCGGCTACCAGCTGTCCACGGGGGACCTGGACGGCGACGGGCGCACCGACCTGATCATCGGGCAGGCCGACGCGAACCGGGACGCGGTCGTCGTCTGGGGATCCAAGGAGGGCCTGTCCGGCGGGGTGTCCGTGCCCGCGGCGACCACCCAGGCGGGCGACTTCGACGGTGACAGCTGGCCGGACCTGGTCCTGTTCCGCGGCGGCCGGGCCCCGGGCGACGACCCGCTCGGCACCGAGGCCACCGTCTGGCGGGGCCCGATCTCCCGGGCCGGGAAGCCGACCGCCACGCAGGAGTTCGGCTCGACCAAGGTGGAGCCCTACGACGTGATGTACGCGGCCGCCGGGGACGTCAACGGCGACGGCCGCGACGACCTCGCGCTGACCGTCTACCTCGGCGACGGCGGCGTCGGCTCCCAGCTCTACCTGGCCAACGCCTCCGGAAGCGGCTTCACCTACGCCGCCTCCCCCGAGGGCAGCGGCCAGGTGGCCTTCGGCGACGTCAACGGCGACGGCTTCGACGACGTCGTCCGGGGCGTCCCGAACGACTCCTCGGTCACCGTGGCCCTCGGCTCGGGCTCCGGTCTGAAGCCGGCGTCGACCTGGAAGTCGTACAGCCAGGACACCGAAGGAGTCCCCGGCGCCAAGGAGGAGGGGGACGCCTTCGGCTACGCGGTGTCCGCCGGTGACGTCAACGGCGACGGCTACGCCGACGTGGCCGTGGGCTCGCCCGGCGAGAAGCTCGGCGACAAGGACGGGGCGGGCATGGTCAACGTCCTCCACGGCGGCCGCGGCGGCCTGACCGGCACGGGCGCCCAGGGCTTCACCCAGGACACCGACGGCGTCCCCGGTGCCGCGGAGTCGAGCGACAACTTCGGCGACGCGGTCAGCGTCCTCGACATCAACGGCAACGGCTACGCGGACCTCGCGGCGGCCGCGTCCCGCGAGAACATGGTCGAGGGCGCCAACGCCGGCGAGGGCGCGGTCTGGTCGCTGCGCGGGCGTCCGACGGGCATCGTGACGGACGCGGCGTTCACCTTCGAACCCCGCACGGTCGGGGCTCCGGTCGAGCGGGCGACCTTCGGCGGCTCGCTGTCGTAGCAGGTCAGACCCATGATGGAGGGCCCGGGAAAAAGTCTCCGAAGAAATCCGCGGAGTCTGTCGATCCCGGGCCCTTCCGATCGACGCACTGGTGAGAGGCCGGGAAGGACCGGCCCCGCAGCGACCGAGGAGTCACCATGCCGCGCTACCTGTCGATGGTCCAGATCGACGAGAAGACCGCCCCCGCCGAGGGTCCCTCCGAAGCCCTGATGCAGCGCATGGGGGAGCTGATCGAGGAGATGACCAAGGCCGGGGTGCTGCTGGACACCGCCGGGCTGACGCCGACCGCGCAGGGGGCCCGGGTGCGCTGGGAGAAGGGTGAGCTGTCGGTGACCGACGGTCCCTTCACCGAGGCCAAGGAGGTCGTCGGCGGGTACGCGATCATCCAGGCCAAGGACATGGCCGAGGCGATCGAGTGGACCAAGCGCTTCCTGAAGGTCCACGAGGAGCACTGGACGGTCACCTGCGAGGTCCGGGAGATCGCGGAGGGCTGAGCCGGCTTCCTTGGCTCGGGGACCGCACGGGTGTCGAATGGGGGGCTGTGACCACCTCACAGCCCTCCCGCACCGACGCCCGCGGCTCCGTCGAGACCGTCTTCCGTCTGGAGTCGCCCCGGATCATCGCCGGCGTCACCCGGGTCGTCCGGGACGTCGGCATCGCCGAGGAGCTCGCCCAGGACGCGCTGGTCGCGGCGCTGGAGCAGTGGCCCCGCGACGGCGTCCCCGACAACCCGGGCGCCTGGCTCATGGCCATCGCGCGCCGCAAGGCCGTGGACCTGGTCCGCCGCCGGGAGAACTACGCCCGCAAGCTGGCCGAGATCGGCCGGGACCTCACCGAGACCGCCCCGCCCGAGGAGCCGTCCGACCCCGAGGACATCGACGACGACCTGCTCAGGCTCGTCTTCACCACCTGCCACCCGGTGCTGTCCGCCGAGGCCCGCACCGCGCTCACCCTGCGTCTGCTCGGCGGCCTCACCACCCCCGAGATCGCCCGCGCCTTCCTCGTCCCGGAGGCCACGGTCGCCCAGCGCATCGTGCGCGCCAAGCGGACCCTCGCCACGAAGAACATCGCCTTCGAGGTGCCCTACGGCCCCGACCGCGAGGCCCGCCTCGGCTCGGTCCTGGACGTCATCTACCTGATCTTCAACGAGGGGTACGCGGCCACCGCCGGCGACGACTGGCTGCGCCCCTCCCTGTGCGAGGACGCCCTGCGGCTGGCCCGGCTGCTGTCCGCCCTGATGCCCAAGGAACCCGAAGTGCACGGCCTCGCGGCCCTGTTGGAGTTCCAGGCCTCCCGCACCGCGGCCCGCACCGGCCCGCGCGGCGAACCCGTCCTGCTCAAGGACCAGAACCGCAGCCGCTGGAACCGCATGCTCATCGCCCGCGGCATCAAGGCCCTGTCCCGCGCGGAGGCCACGACCACCGGTGCCCCCGGCCCCTACGCGCTCCAGGCCACCATCGCCGCCTGCCACGCGCACGCGTACTCCTACGAGGAGACCGACTGGCGGGCCATCGCCACCCTCTACGCCCTGCTCGCCGCCCGCGCCCCCTCCCCGGTCGTCGAACTCAACCGCGCGGTCGCCGTCTCCATGGCCGAGGGTCCGGCCCCGGCCCTGGAGATCGTCGACTCCCTCACCGGTGAACCCGCCCTGCACGACTACCACTTGCTGCCGAGCGTCCGCGGCGACCTCCTGGCCCGCCTCGGCCGTACGACGGAGGCCCGGGCGGAGTTCGAGCGGGCGGCCGCGCTGACGCGCAACGAACGGGAGCGGGAGCTGCTCCTGGAGCGGGCCAGGGCGTGTGGATCTTGACCTGAATTCGCACAGGCGTTTACCAGTAACTCGGTTCCCTCGTGTTTCCTTGCGAATTAAAGTGACACGGCCCCCGGTACGGGGGCTGTGACATCCCATGGGGGGACGACAACTTGAGACAGACCATGCGCCGCCGTGCCGCGGCGCTCACGACCGCGGCGGCTCTCGCCGCGGTGGGCACCCTGGCCGCCGCGCCCGGTGCCTCCGCCGACGACGCGGGCCCCTGGCCCGGCACCGAGGGCCGGATCCTGACCGACGGGCCGGTGCTCGTCGACACCGTCACCGGCAAGCAGACCGCGGTTCCCAACACCGCCGGCTGGTATGCAGCCTGGGCCCCGGACGGCAGCCGGCTGGTCACCTCCTGGAGCCAGATCACCAGCATCCGCCCCAGCGGCGGCTCGAAGTTCGACCTGCCCTGGGCCGAGGGAATGCGCTCCAGCGCCCAGTACCAGGACCTGACCTTCTGGTGGGGTGGCCGTTACGTCGTCTTCTCCACCGGCGGCCAGCTCGCCTACGGCCCCTCCGACGCCTCCTGGGCGCCCCGCCCGCTGCTGTCGTCGGCCCTGGAGCCGTCCACCGTCTGCGACACCGACCCGACGGCGAGCCCGTCCGGCACGGTCGCCTTCGAACGCCGTATCAACTACGGCTGCTACGACAACGCCGGCGTGTACGTCTACGACCCGTCCGCCAAGACGGTCAAGCGGGTCCTCACCAACGCCGGGCAGCCCGCCTACTCGCCCGACGGCACCAAGCTGGCCTTCGTCCGCAAGGACACCGACGGCAAGCAGCAGATCTTCACGGCCAAGGCCGACGGCACCGACGTCAAGCAGCTCACCACCGGTCCGGGCTACGTCGCCAACCCGTCCTGGTCGCCGACCGGCAAGCGCATCGTCTTCGACGCGCACACCACGGGCGACAGCTCCGACGTGCAGACCACCGAGTACGCCGACGTGGCCACGGGTGAGCGCACAGCCGTTCCGGGCACCCCGCAGGGCAGCAACCCGAGCTGGCAGCCGCTGCGCAAGAACAACACCGCCCGGATCTGGGGCTCCGGCAGCACCCCGACCCCTGTCGCGGCCTCCCGCTGGACCTGGAACAAGGTCGGACAGCACGCGCCGGGCCTGATGGACGCCAAGGCGGCCGTGCTGACCAACCAGGACAGCACCGCGTACTCGCTGACCGCGCCCGCGCTGGCCGGGAAGAAGCAGGGGCCGGTCCTGGCCACCACGAAGGGCGGGCTGTCGGCGGCGGTGAAGGCCGAGCTGAAGCGGGTGCTGAAGCCGGGCGCCAACGTCTATCTCCTCGGCAACACGTCCGTCCTGAGCTCCACGGTCACCTCCCAGGTGAAGGCCCTCGGCTTCACACCCAAGCGGCTGACCGGCGCGGACCGCTTCGCCACCTCGGTGGCCGTGGCCAAGACGATCACCACCAGCCCGAAGTACGTCTTCCTGGCCTCCGGCACCGACGCCTACGCGTCCCTCCCGGCGGCAGCCGCGGCCGGTGCCGACGGCACGGGCAGCGCGGGCGGTCTGGTCCTCACCAACGGCAAGTCGCTGACGTCGTCGGTGAAGTCGTACCTGAACGGCCTCAACCCCAACAAGACCATGGTCATCCCGGTGGGTGCGGACGCCAGGTACGCGCTGACCCACACGAACTTCTCCCGCTGGCCCTCCACGTACTCGTACTACCCGATCTCGGGGAAGACCAGGGCGGCCCTCTCGGTGGCCGTCGCCAAGTTCTGGTGGAGCACGCCGAGCAACGTGGCCCTCGCCTACTCCGGTTCCTGGCGCGACGGACTGTCGGCGGCCGGGGCGATGAACGTCTTCGGGCCGGTGCTGTGGACCTCCCGCGCCTCTCTCTCGTCCGAGCTGACGAGCTATCTGCTGCGTGAGTCCGCAAGCACCAACACCGTGGTCGCCTTCGGCGGTACGGGCAACCTCTCGGCGGGCACCCTCGGTTCGGCGGGCGCCTCGGTCGCCGCGAACTCCGCCCAGGTCGTCTACACGCCGTTCCGCAACGGCGACGAGCCGGCGAGCAGCCGGACCGCCGCCCTGCGCACCGGCGGCGACGCGACCCTGAACGCCACCGCGGCGCGGACCGGCCCGGTCGGCGCCGATCCGCACCTGGAGCCGCTCAGGACGGTCCAGCAC